>CAMKYP010000057.1 GCA_946477505.1 uncultured Dechloromonas sp.
AGATGGCCAAGGTCAGCCTGCGCAACGGTACCGTTCATCACACCGTGATGGGCCGCCATGGCGCGACTACCGTGATGATCCAGCCGGCCCCGGAAGGTACGGGTATCATCGCCGGCGGTGCCATGCGCGCCGTCTTCGAAGTTGTCGGCGTGACCAACGTTGTGGCCAAGGCTCACGGCTCTACCAATCCTTACAACATCGTGCGTGCCACCATCGACGGTCTGTCGAAGGTCAACACGCCGGCAGAAATCGCTGCCAAGCGCGGTCTGTCTGTTGATCAGATCCTGGGGTAAGTCATGGCTGACAAGAAAATCACTGTGAAGCTCGTCAAGAGCATCATCGGCACCAAGCAGGATCACCGCGCTACTGTCCGTGGCCTGGGCCTGCGCAAGCTGAACAGTACTGCTGTTCTGGAAGATACGCCGGCTGTTCGCGGCATGATCCAGAAGGTTCAGTATCTCGTAAAGGTTGAGGGTTAAACCATGCGTCTGAACACCATCAAACCGGGCGAAGGCTCGAAGAAGGCCGCCAAACGCGTCGGTCGCGGTATCGGTTCCGGCCTCGGCAAGACCTGCGGTCGCGGTCACAAGGGTCAGAAGTCCCGTTCCGGTGGCTTCCACAAGGTTGGCTTCGAGGGCGGTCAAATGCCCCTGCAGCGTCGCCTGCCGAAGCGCGGCTTCAATTCCTTGACTCGCGCCCGCAACTACGAAGTTCGCCTGACCGATCTGGATCGTCTGCCGGTTGACGAAATCGACCTGCTTGCCCTGCAAGCGGCCGGTATCGTTCCGGGTGATGCTCTCTCGGCCAAGGTCATCCTGTCCGGCGCTATCAGCCGCAAGGTTGTCCTGAAGGGTGTTGGCGCCACCAAGGGTGCCAAGGCTGCGATCGAAGCCGCTGGCGGCTCCATCGCCGAGTAACGAAGGGAAAGGTTAGAACGTTGGCAGCAAATCCCAATACCGTAGGCAAGGGTGGCAAGTTCGGCGATCTTAAGCGCCGTCTTTGGTTCCTGCTGGGCGCTCTCGTGGTTTACCGCATCGGCGCGCACATCCCGGTTCCGGGGATTGACCCCAACGTTCTGGCTGACCTCTTCAATTCGCAACAGGGCGGCATCCTGGGCATGTTCAACATGTTCTCCGGTGGCGCCTTGTCGCGTTTCACGATTTTTGCATTGGGGATCATGCCGTATATTTCGGCGTCGATCATCATGCAGTTGATGAGTGTTGCGAGTCCGCAGCTGGAAGCCTTGAAAAAAGAAGGTGAAGCCGGTCGCCGTAAGATCACGCAATACACACGCTACGGTACCGTGGTCCTCGCCCTTTTCCAGGGGCTGGGTATTGCCGTCGCGCTGGAAGCTCAGGCTGGTCTGGTTAATGATCCTGGCTTCATGTTCCGTCTGACCACCGTTTCCACCCTTCTTACCGGGACGATGTTCCTGATGTGGTTGGGTGAGCAAATCACCGAGCGCGGTCTGGGTAACGGCATCTCGATCATTATTTTTGCGGGTATTGCCGCCGGTCTGCCGAACGCCATCGGCGGCTTGTTGGAACTGGTTCGTACTGGCGCTATGCACCCGCTCACCGCGTTGATTATTTGCGTGCTGGTTGTCGCTGTTACCGGTTTTGTCGTCTTCGTCGAGCGTGGCCAGCGCAAGATTCTGGTCAATTACGCCAAGCGCCAGGTTGGCAACAAGATTTACGGCGGTCAGAGCTCGCATCTGCCGCTAAAGCTGAACATGTCGGGTGTCATCCCGCCGATTTTCGCCTCGTCGATCATTCTCTTTCCGGCTACCGTCGCCAACTGGTTCGGTTCGAGCGAGTCGATGCTGTGGTTGAAGGACGTCGCCGCTACCCTATCGCCGGGGCAGCCGATCTATGTGATGCTCTACGCTGCTGCGATCGTGTTTTTCTGCTTCTTCTACACCGCGCTGGTTTTCAATTCCAAGGAAACCGCCGACAACCTGAAGAAAAGTGGCGCTTTCGTTCCGGGTATTCGTCCCGGCGAGCAAACCGCGCGCTACATCGACAAGATTCTGATGCGCTTGACCCTGATCGGTGCCGCCTACATTACCGTCGTTTGTCTGTTGCCCGAATTTCTGATCTTGAAGTGGAACGTGCCGTTCTATTTCGGTGGTACCTCGTTGTTGATTATCGTGGTCGTTACCATGGACTTCATGTCTCAGGTGCAGGCTTACGTTATGTCGCACCAGTATGAAAGTCTCTTGAAGAAAGCAAACTTCAAGGGTTCGCCGATGATCAAGTAATAGTTACCCATGGCAAAAGAAGATTACATCGAGATGCAAGGTGAGGTCGTCGAAAACCTCCCGAATGCAACCTTCAAGGTCAAGTTGGAAAATGGACATATCGTCCATGGCTTTATCTCCGGAAAGATGCGCATGCACTACATCCGCATCCTTCCTGGCGACAAAGTGACTGTTCAACTGACGCCATACGATTTATCAAAGGCTCGGATCGTTTTCCGGGCCAAGTAAAAGTTCTCTACGCAATAAACCGCAGGGCAAGGAATCACGGCTGCTTCCAAGCTCTCGCAGACGAGGAGTAAAACATGAAAGTTCAACCTTCAGTGAAGCGCATCTGCCGCAACTGCAAAGTTATCCGCCGCAAGGGTGTCGTGCGCATCATTTGCAAGGATCCGCGTCACAAGCAGCGCCAGGGCTAAGCCCTGTCGAGTCGGCATTCGTTAATTTTCGAAATATTGGAGCGATAGAATGGCCCGTATTGCAGGGGTAAACATTCCGAACCATCAGCATGCTGAAATCGCATTGACCGCGATTTACGGCATCGGCCGCACCCGCGCACAGAAAATCTGTGATGCAGCCGGCATTGGTCGTACCACCAAAATGAAGGACCTGTCCGATGCGGACATGGACCGTCTGCGTGACGAAGTGGGCAAGTTCACCGTTGAAGGTGACCTGCGCCGCGAAGTCACCATGAACATCAAGCGCCTGATGGACCTCGGTTGCTACCGTGGCCTGCGCCATCGCAAGGGCCTGCCTTGCCGTGGTCAGCGCACCCGTACCAATGCACGTACCCGCAAGGGTCCGCGCAAGGCCATCGCTGGCAAGAAGTAATAGGGACTGAACATGGCAAAGACTGCACCTAAAGTTCGCAAAAAGGTCAAGAAGAACGTAGCCGAGGGCATCGCCCACATTCACGCTTCGTTCAACAACACCATCATCACCATTACCGATCGCATGGGCAACGCACTGTCCTGGGCAACCTCCGGTGGTGCCGGCTTCCGCGGTTCGCGTAAGTCCACCCCGTTTGCTGCGCAGGTCGCCGCCGAAGCGGCTGGCAAGGCTGCCCAGGAATGCGGTATCAAGAACCTCGAAGTCCGCATCAAGGGCCCCGGGCCTGGCCGTGAATCTTCTGTCCGCGCCCTGAACGCGCTGGGCATCAAGATTTCCGCGATTTCCGACGTGACGCCGGTGCCGCACAACGGCTGCCGTCCGCCCAAGAAGCGCCGCATCTAAGGAGAAAGACAAGTGGCTCGTAATCTCGATCCGAAATGCCGTCAGTGCCGCCGCGAAGGCGAAAAGCTGTTCCTGAAGGGCGAAAAGTGCTTTACCGACAAGTGTGCCATCGAGCGTCGTTCCTACGCTCCGGGCCAACACGGTCAAAAATCCGGTGCCCGTCTGTCCGACTACGGCGTCCACCTGCGTGCCAAGCAGAAAATCCGTCGCGTCTACGGCGTGCTGGAAGGCCAATTCCGCAAGACTTTTGCCGAAGCTGACCGTCGCAAGGGACAGACCGGTGAGAATCTGCTGCAGTTGCTGGAAGCTCGCCTGGATTCCGTCGCCTACCGTATGGGCTTCGGTGCTTCCCGCACCGAGTCCCGCCAGATCGTCCGTCATAACGGTGTTCTGGTTAACGGCAAGCGCGTCAACATCCCGTCCTATCTCGTCAAGCCGGGCGATGTCGTCCAGCTGACCGACCGTGCACGCGCTTCCCTGCGTTGCAAGGCCGCTCTCGAGGCCGCTGAGTCCCGGGGTTTCCCGGAGTGGATTTCGGTTGACGTGAAGGAAGGCAAGGGCACGTTCAAGGCCATGCCGCAACGTTCCGAACTGCCGGCGACCCTGAATGAAGGTCTCGTCATCGAACTTTACTCGAAGTAAGCACTGAGCAGAGGATCTAGCCCATGCAAAGTAGTGGACTTCTGAAACCCCGTATCATTGACGTGCAGAGCGTTTCGCCCGTGCAGGCCAAGGTGGTCATGGAGCCGTTCGAACGCGGCTATGGCCATACCCTGGGCAATGCGCTGCGTCGCATCCTGCTGTCGTCCATGGTTGGCTATGCGCCGACCGAAGTCGGCATCGATGGCGTGCTCCACGAGTACTCCACCGTTGATGGTGTGCAGGAAGATGTTGTCGATATCCTTTTGAATCTGAAGGGTATTGTCTTCAAGTTGCATAACCGTGACGTCGTCAACCTCAAGCTGGTCAAGGAAGGTGAAGGCGCCGTTCGTGCTGCTGACATCGAGTTGCCGCACGACGTGGAAATCATCAATCCGGAACATGTGATCGCTCACCTCTCCCCGGGCGGCAAGCTCGCCATGGAGATCAAGGTTGAGAAAGGTCGCGGTTATGTCCCGGGTAACGTGCGTAACCTCGGTGATGCGAAGACCATCGGCAAGCTCGTTCTGGACGCCTCGTTCAGCCCGATCCGCCGCGTGGCCTACGCCGTCGAAAGCGCTCGTGTCGAACAACGTACCGACCTCGACAAGCTGATCGTCGATATCGAAACCAACGGCGTCGTCGAGCCGGAAGAGGCCATCCGTTACGCAGCTCGCGTGCTGATGGAACAGCTTTCCGTCTTTGCCGATCTGGAAGGCACGGCCCCGGTGGCCGAGGCTTCCAAGCCCGCCCAAGTCGATCCGGTTCTCCTGCGCCCGGTCGATGATCTCGAACTGACGGTTCGTTCCGCGAACTGCCTGAAGGCCGAGAACATCTACTACATCGGCGATCTGATCCAGCGTACCGAGAATGAACTTCTCAAGACCCCGAACCTGGGTCGTAAGTCGCTGAACGAGATCAAGGAAGTGTTGGCCGCGCGCGGCCTGACGCTGGGCATGAAACTGGAAAATTGGCCGCCCGCCGGTCTGGAAAAGGCGTAAGCCTTTTCCGATCCGGGCAGTCAAGGGACGCCTGCAGAACATAGAAAGGATTAACCATGCGTCACCGCAATGGACTTCGCAAACTGAACCGTACCAGCAGCCATCGCCTGGCGATGCTGCGCAACATGACCGTTTCCCTGCTCCGCCACGAGGCCATCAAGACCACGTTGCCGAAGGCCAAGGAACTGCGTCGTGTCGTCGAACCGATGATCACCCTCGGCAAGAACCCGACCCTCGCCAACAAGCGCCTGGCATTCGACCGCCTGCGCGACCGCGAGATCGTGGTCAAGCTGTTCGCCGAAATCGGCCCGCGCTACGCTACCCGTCCGGGCGGCTACCTGCGCATCCTGAAGTGCGGCTTCCGCGTCGGCGACAATGCCCCGATGGCGTTCGTCGAGCTGCTGGATCGCCCGGAGCCGACCGAGGCCGTCGAGGTCGAGGAATCGGCTGGCGAATAAGTCAGTTTTGCTCAATAAAAAAGGCCGGAATTTCCGGCCTTTTTTATTGCCAGGATCGCCCCAAATCTAGGGGCAATCGATCAACATCAGCGAGACGTCGTCGCTGGCGGGAGTTCCATTCTGGTGGGCTTCCAGTGCTGCTTCGATTTTTAGGAAGCGGTCGCCGGGCGATGTGTTCGCGATCGCCTGTATCAAGCCGGAGGTTCCGAACTGCTCATTCGCCGGATTGGTGGCCTCGAGCAGGCCATCCGAATAGAGGACGAGTTGATTCTCCGCCTCCCACGAGAATGCCAGGGGTTCTCCGCCAAGCTCCGAACTGGCAACAATGCCAAGGGGCAGGTTGGTCGACGGGAATGTTTTTGTAGCGCGCCCCCAGCGATCGAATAGAAATGCCTCAGGCGTCCCACCGACCCAGATTTCGCCTTGACGCGATTGTTCATCAAGACAAACCAGGGTGATTGCGACAAAGCGACCGACCGGCATTGACTCCGTCAATTGCTGATTCAGTTCGAGAATGATCTCTTGAACTGTCCGATTTAACTTGGTCATTCGGTAGAACAGCGCAAGTACGGGCAGGACGCTGATGGCTGCCGCCAGTCCGTGCCCCGTTGCGTCGGCCAGTAAGGCGTAGAAGCGATTGTCGGGCGAGCGCGCGGCGGCAACGATGTCGCCGCTGAAGTGCTCGGCGGGTATGACCTTGTATTTCAGGCGACGGTCACGCAGACCGCTGCGGTGCAACTGCTTTTCCATCAGGCGAAGCGCCAGTTGCTGTTCGGCTTGCGTTTGATCGTAGTAGGTTTGTAGCTGCCTGGCGTTGGCCCGCAGTTGCTGTTCGGCTTGCTTGCGTTCGGTGATGTCGCGGATGACGCAAATTTGCATTTGCTGGTTATCGAGCGTGACCTGACTGATCGACAGGGTTGCCGGGAACTGGTGTCCATCCTTGTGGCGGGCCACCACTTCCTGTTCGCCGGGTTTGGCGGAGAATTCTCCGGGCAGCAGAATGGCTATGTTTCGGCCGATTATCTCGCTCTGGCTCCCGCCAAAAATACGCTCAGCGGACTGATTGGCTGACACGACGATGCCTTGCTCATCCGATGTGATGATGGCGTCGAGGACGTTGTCGGAAATGGCCTGGACCCGGTGCAAGGAGTCGATGGCCACTTGTTGCATCGACAGAGAACGCTGCATGGAACGCAGCTTGGCTTCGAGGACGACGAAGTTGATCGGTTTGGTCAGGTAGTCGTCGGCACCCGCGTCGAGACCTTCCACCAAATTCTCGTCGCGATTGAGTGCTGACAGGAAAATGACCGGCGTCCACCGGTCGCAAGTCATGCCCTTGATGCGGCGAGCGGCCTCAAAGCCGTCCATGACGGGCATCATGATGTCGAGCAGAACGAGGTCCGGGGATTCGGTTTCGAACTTGCGGACCGCCTCTTCGCCATTCTCCGCAAGAATGACCTCATGCCCAAGTTTCTTCAGGAATACCTGAAGGATGTGCAGGTTGGTCCGGTTGTCATCAACCGCCAACACCTTCATTTTGGACATCAGGGCATTCATGGAAGAGAGGTAGGTCCAACTAAAAAAATTGCCAACAATCCTATCACGCCGCAGGGGCGGCGTGGCCGGCTGACGACGCCGAAAGCGGATAGGTCAGATGATGTTCTGCTGTTCTTCCTGTTGCTGGAGCATCCACATCGTTGCATATTGCCCGCCGGCAGCGAGCAGCGCCGGGTGGGTGCCTCTTTCGATGATGTGACCGGCACTCATGACCAGTATTTCGT
The DNA here is from genome assembly GCA_946477505.1 of uncultured Dechloromonas sp. GTDB lineage: Bacteria > Pseudomonadota > Gammaproteobacteria > Burkholderiales > Rhodocyclaceae > Azonexus. Next base: position 7,370 of record CAMKYP010000057.1, read on the forward strand.
CCGCATTCATGACGGTCGACAGTCGGTGCGCAATGATCAGTGTCGTGCGTCCGATGGCAGCCTGTTCGAGCTGGCCCTGAATGGCGCGCTCTGTCCCCGAGTCGAGTGCCGAGGTGGCTTCATCGAAGATCAGTATGGGTGGGTTCTTGAGGAGTGTCCGGGCAATTGCGACGCGCTGTTTCTCCCCTCCGGACAGCTTGAGACCCCGCTCGCCAACCTTGGTGTCGTATTTGAGCGGCAGGGATTCTATGAAGTCATGCAACTGGGCGGCGCGGGCGGCGGCGAGGACTTCTTCGCGACTGGCGTTTGGCCGACCGTAGTTGATGTTATAGAAAATGGTGTCGTTGAACAGCACGGTATCCTGGGGGACGATGCCGATGGCCGCCCGCAGGCTGCTCTGACGAAGGCTGCGCAGGTCGTGACCGTTGATGCGGATGGCGCCGCCGCGGACATCGTAGAAGCGGTAGAGCAGTCGGGCCAAGGTTGATTTGCCGGCACCGGAATGGCCAACGACAGCGACGGTCTTGCCGGGCGCGATCGCGAAATTCAGATTCTGCAGGATTTGCCGATTGGGCTCGTAGGAAAAGTCGACCGAGTCGAAGTTGATCTGCAACGGCCCAGGTGGCAGTTCTCGGGCATCGACGGGGTCGGCAATTTCCTGATTCTCGTGCAACAGGTTGAACATCCGTTCGATATCGGTCAATGCCTGGCGGATTTCGCGATAGACGATGCCGAGAAAGTTAAGCGGCATGTACAACTGGATCAGGAAAGCATTGACCAAGACAAGGTCGCCGATGGTCATTTCGCCGGCAACGACGCCGCTGGCGGCACGCCACATCATGGCGGTTACGCCGATGGCGATGATCGCGGCCTGCCCGAGGTTGAGGTAGGCGAGCGTTGTCTGGCTGCGGGTGGCCGCTTCCTCCCACTTGACCAGTTGCTCGTCGTAACGCTGGGCTTCCCAGGCTTCGTTGTTGAAATATTTGACTGTCTCGTAGTTGAGCAGGCTATCGACGGCCCGCGTGTTGGCAGCCGAATCGTTTTCATTGACCGCCCGGCGGATGTCGATGCGCCAGTTGCTGACCCGGACCGTGAATACCACGTAGGCAATCAGTGAAGCGAGGGTGATGATCACGTAGCCGATGTCGTACTTCACGAAAAGAATCGTCAGAACGAGCCCGATCTCGACGAGCGTGGGGAGGATCGAATACAGGCTGTAGGAAATCAGGCTTGAGATGGAACGGCTACCCCGCTCGATGTCGCGGGAGACGCCACCGGTCTGGCGTTCCAGATGGAAGCGCAGCGAGAGCGCATGCAGGTGGCCAAAAACCTCCAGCGACACCTGGCGCACTGCACGCTGGGTGACTCGGGCAAAGAGAATTTCGCGCAATTCTGTAAAGAGCGACGTGGAAAAGCGCAGGATGCCGTAAAGCGCGAGCAGCAAAACGGGGAGGGCAAGCGCTTGCTGTTCGCTGCTCAGACCGTCAATCATCTCCTTGAAAATCATCGGCACGCCGACATTGGCGAGCTTGGCGCCGATCAGGCAGCCCAGTGCGGCGATGACCCGCAGCCGATAGCGCCACAGGTAGGGGAACAGCGTGCGCAAGGTCAGCCACACGTGGGTTTGGGCAAGTGCCTGACCGGCGGGCGGCTTGGGGAGAGCGGTGGAGCGGCGCATGGAGAAAAGAGGGGGCAATCGTTATGAGTCGGGCAAGTATATGAAAACCGCCCGCTTTACGGGAAAATCCAGCTATCCATTCGTGACGGATAAATTATGACTTCCCCTTCTCTTGCGCTTCCCGCCAGGCACTGCACGCTGCGTGTCGTGCCAATGCCGGCTGACCTCAACCAGAATGGCGACGTATTTGGCGGCTGGGTGATGGCCCAGGTCGATGTCGCCGGGGCCATTCCCGCCATGCGTCGCGCCAAGGGCCGGGTAGCAACCGTTTCGGTCAATTCCTTCATGTTCAAGCAGCCGATCTCGGTCGGCGATATTGTCAGCTTCTATGCCGACATCGTGCGGGTCGGAACGACCTCGATCACCGTGCGTGTCGAAGTGTATGCCGAGCGAAATTACGCCGCTCCGATCATCGTCAAGGTTACCGAGGCTGAACTGACCTATGTGGCGATCGACGGCACCGGCATGAAACGGAATGTTCCGCCCGAAAATTGAGCGGAAATGGTCTAAAATCCGATGGCTAATCAATTACCCGCCCGCTAGCGAGCCAAAAAATGCACACATTCACCTTGCGTACCATGCCGGCCTTGATGCTGCTGGCCTTTTCGAGCATGGCTTCCGCCGCCGCGTTCCAGCTCTGGGAGCAGAACGCCAGCGGCCTGGGCAACGCCTACGCAGGTTCGGCAGCGGTAGCCGATAATGCCAGTACGGTGTTCTTCAATCCGGCCGGACTGACGCAATTGACGGGCTTTCAACTCTCGGCCGGGGTGGTCGGTGTCGGGCCGCGCTACGAATTCCGGAATGACGGTTCGACCGGTACTGGCAACAACGGCGGCGATGCGGGTGGCTGGCACGCCGTGCCCAATCTTTATCTGTCCGGCCGCGTGACCGACAGGCTTTCCCTGGGGTTTGGCGTCTCGGCCCCCTTTGGCCTGGCGACCGAGTACGACAGCGGCTGGATCGGGCGTGCCCAGTCGATCAAGTCGGAGGTTCGCACGATCAACTTCAATCCGTCGGTGGCCTATCGTGTCAACGACACCCTGTCTCTCGGATTTGGCGTCAACTATCAGAAAATCGACGCCGAACTGACCAATTCGCTGTCCCGCTTGAAGGGGGACGATACCGCTTGGGGTTGGAACGTCGGCGCATTGTTTACGCTCTCCCCCGCCATGCGGGTCGGTCTCTCTTACCGCTCTTCGATGAAGTACACCCTGGAAGGCACGATGAATGGCGCGATTCCGGTCAGGGCAGATGTTGAATTGCCGGATACCGCCATTCTATCGGTGTGGCAGCAGGTGTCCGATCGCTGGGAGGCGATGGGTGACCTCTCCTACACCCGCTGGGGAACCCTGCGTTCGCTGAACGTGGTCAGTCGCGCGAGCGGCGCGATGCTGGGGACGGAGTCGTTCAATTATGACAATGCCTGGCGTGTCGCCTGGGGTGCCGCCTATAAGGCAAGCGACGCGGCCAAGCTGAAGTTCGGTATCGCCTACGATCGCACACCGGTCAAGGATTCCGATCGCTCCGCACGCGTACCGGACAACAGCCGTCTTTGGCTGTCGGTGGGCGGGCAATGGAATGCCGGTCGCTACGGCAAGATCGACCTCGGTTACAGCTACCTCTACGTCCGCGACCCCGATATCAACATGACCAAGAACGGGACGACCTTGCGCGGAAGCTACGATGCAGCTGCCCATCTCGTCGGCTTGCAGTACTCGGTGGGCTTTTAAGCCAGAGCGGAAGCATTCGGGGTGTCGACACTGGAGCTGGCGGGCATGACATGGGGGATGCGCGAGGCGTTGATCGTCTTGATCGCGTTGATCGCCCTTTACATGCTCTTCGTCGTGCTCCGCATGCGCCATTTGCGTCGGCAGCCGATGTCTTCTTCACCGCAGGAGTCGGCACCGGCCATTCAGACGCCGGCCGGACAAAAAGACGCTGCCGGGATGGCATCTTCAGCGGGTGAAACAGCAGCGGAGTCGGAGGCAGATCAGGACACCGCGCCGCTGCATCTGGCGGAAGAGGTCCTGCGCTCCGGCGTGGAACAGGAACTGGCCCAACTGCGCGACGAGGTGGATGCCGTGCGGGGCGAACTGGCGGCATTGCGCGCCGACATGCAGCATGAGCTGGCTTCCTTGAGAGCCTGCCAGACGGTCTCGCCGATTTATGGCGACGCCATGCAGCTGGCAGTTTCCGGATACGATGCAGCAGCCATCGCCGAACGCTGCGGCATCGCACGGGCCGAGGCCGACCTAGTCGTGGCGCTGGCCAAGAGTCAGGAGCGTTGAGACAGGCATGGCAGAACAATCGAACGGACAGGATAACGACAACGCCGCGGGCGAATTGCGTGGGCAACTGGCCAAACGGCTCGCCGTGGCGGGTATTCTGGTAGCCATGCTGCTGGGTATCCTGGCATTCTTCGATTACCTCGCGAACCCGCCCGAAGATTCGGAGGCAGTGGTATTTACCCGGCCGGTTCCGGTGGCGCCGCAGAAAGCGGTGTCACAGCCCGTCACTCCGGCGGAAAATTTTCCCGAGCCGCCGGCGCCGGAAAAAACCGAGGCCGCTACGGAGGCGCCCCCGCCCCCTGCAGTCGAGGCGCAACCCGTAGTGCCGGTTGAAGCCAAGCCGGAAGTGCGTCCCGATCAACGGGCATCGCCCCCGGTGGCCGGCCACCGGTTGGCGCCGGCCCATCCGCCGGCTGCTGCTGCACCCGCGCCAACCAAACCGATTGCCGAAGGTACGGCGGAGCCGTCCAGCCAGCCGCCGCGCCCGATCCCGTCCGCGGAGCCGGCACCGGCCAAGCCGGTCGCGCGTCTGGCCGAGCCTCGGACAGCGGCGCCAGTGCTGCCGCCTGCGGTTTCCCGGCTGTTTTCTGGCTTTGTGTTGCAGGCCGGGGTGTTTTCCAGTTCCCAGCGGGCGGAGGAATTGCACGCCAGGCTGACGCTGAGCGGGGTGCCGTCAACCTTGGAAACCCGTGTCCAGGTCGGCCCCTTCCGCACCAAGCAGGAGGCGGAGGCGGCGCAGGCGAAGCTGAAGGAATTGGGTGTCGAAACCATCCTGATTCCTCCGCGCGGCAAAAATCCGTAGCTTGCTCGCCGGCAAAAAAAGCGCCGGTCTTTTTTCGGGTGGCCCGCCTGCTCAGGGCATCCCGGGCAAGTGGGGCAGGCCAAGGCCGTGGCGCATGTCGTGATGCAATTGCAGTGGCGGCGGTAGCGGGGCGCCGTGGACGCCACGCCGCTCTTCGTAGCCGTGATGATCGTGATGGTGGTCGCCATAACCGTCGTAGTAGCGGTATCCCGATCGGTAATAGATACTGGTCGCTGGGTAGCCGTAGACTGGATAGGTCTCGACGTAAGCTGGCGGTGGCCGCTGGTAGCCGACCGGGTAGGTCGGTACGACGGTACAGGCGCTCAGGCTGCCCAGTAAGGTGGCGGTGAGACTGAGGCGGAGGGCGAGCGAGGTGCGGTTCATGGTAGTGATATGTCGTGATTGGTAAGCAAATAACGCAGAAGCGCCGTGTCGGGCCTACGCAGGCAGCCGGCCCGCTTGTAACAATTCGTTAAGCGGGCGGCGTGTCGCCTGTCTCTTGTGCCTTGCGGATTCGCCGGGCAAACACGTTCATTTCCTTCGCGGCCTGGATGTCGCCTTTGGCTTCGGCCACAGCAATGCCTCGTTCATAGGCGTTCAGTGCGAGGAGCGCGTTGCCCGCCTCGGCGTGCGCCTTGCCGAGCGCCTTCCAGGCGGCCGAGTAGGCAGGGTCGCGGTCCACGGCGGCCTGGAAGCTGGCGGCCGCCTTGTCCGGTACCCCGGCCTTGAGGTATTCATTGCCGAGCGAGAAGCGGAGTAGGGCGCCATCGCGCGGGCCGTCGAGCATTTTTTCCAAGGATTCGATGCGTGGGTTCATATGGGGCCGGGTCTAAAATAGGGCTTTTGCAAAACTGGACAGGAAGTTTCCCATGGCCAAGACCATCATCGCTACGCCTCATGCCCCGGCTGCCATCGGCACCTACTCGCAAGCCGTGCGTGTCGGCGATACCGTTTACCTGTCGGGGCAGATCGGCCTCGATCCGGCCTCCATGCAAATGGTAGACGGCATCGACGCGCAAATCGTTCGCGTCTTCGACAATCTGAAGGCAGTTGCCGAAGCGGCCGGCGGTTCGCTGGCCGACGTCGTCAAGCTCAACGTCTTCCTGACCGACCTGGCCAATTTCGCCAAGGTCAACGAAACGATGGCCAAGTATTTCAGCGAGCCGTTCCCGGCCCGTGCGGCTGTCGGCGTCAAGGAACTGCCGCGCGGCGCGCTGGTCGAGGCCGATGCCGTGATGTTCATCGGCTGATCGCCACGCATGACGACCGACGGAGCATCGCCTCCGATTCGTGCTTCCGAGGCCTTGCTGAAGAAGCTTGCCAAGATCGGCCTCCACAGCGAGGCCGATTTGCTGGTTCATTTGCCGCTGCGCTACGAGGACGAGACGCGGATCACGCCGGTCAATCGGGCATTTGGCGGCGAGCCGGTGCAGATCGAGGTCGTCGTGCAGAACAACGAGGTGCAATAC
>CAMKYP010000058.1 GCA_946477505.1 uncultured Dechloromonas sp.
GGCAGTTCATGCGTCTGCTTGACCTTCGACAGCGCGATGTTGGTTTTCACCTGCGCGACGCCGGGCAGGGTGAGGAGTTTTTTCATCATCAGGTCGGAGAAGGCGGCGAGGTCGGGGGCGACGATGCGCAGCATGTAGTCGGCCTCGCCGGTGACGGCGAAGCATTCGAGCACTTCGGGTAGCGCCACCACTTGCCGTTCGAAATCGGTGGCGCGGGTCTTGTCGTGGCGTTCGAGAATGACCTGCGCGTAGGCGATGACCCCGAGGCCGAGCGCGGGCGGGTCGAGCAGGGCGGCGTAGCCGGAGATGACCTTGGCTTCTTCGAGTCGCTGGATGCGGCGGCTGATCTGCGAGGCGGAGAGGTTGGCTTTTTCGCCCAGTTCGGCATTGGTGGCCTGCCCCTGGCGCTGCAGTGCGGCCAGGAGTTGCAGGTCGTAGCGGTCGATGACGATTTCGCTCATGGATTTCCAATGTATGCACAAAACGTGCGTAATGTACCGCGAATGTGAGATGTGTTGAACGCATTGTGCGGCCGTGGTGCGCAATAATGCTGTCGATATCCCTTCCTGGAAGTCCGCGCAATGAATCTCACCGAATCGCTTCTGCATGCCCTCAAGGACAACGGCGCCCGCCAGATTTTCGGCATTCCCGGCGACTTTGCGTTGCCTTACTTCCGCATCATCGAGGAGTCGCGCATCCTGCCGCTGCACACCCTGTCGCACGAACCGGGGGTTGGGTTCGCGGCCGACGCGGCGGCGCGCATCGGGCGGGGCGAAGGGCGTTCGCTGGGTGTTGCGGCCGTGACTTATGGCGCTGGGGCGTTGAACATGATCAATTCCGTTGCTGCCGCTTATGCCGAGAAATCGCCGCTGGTGGTGCTCTCCGGCGGGCCGGGCACGGGTGAGTCGAGTTCGGGCCTGCTTTTGCATCATCAGGCCAAGACGCTGGATTCCCAGTACTGCATCTTCGAGGAAATCACCTGTGACCGCGTGCGGCTCGATGACGCGGCGCGAGCGCCGGCCGACATCGCGCGCGTCCTTGGCAACTGCCTGAAGCACTCGCGGCCGGTGTACATCGAAATTCCTCGCGACATGGTGGCGATGCCCTGCGCGCCGGTGCCGCCGCTGCCTGAGCCGATGGTCGATCCGGATGCCTTGGCCGCCTGTGCCGAAGAGGTGCTGCGCCGCCTTGGCACGGCGGAGCGGCCGGTGTTGATGGTCGATGTCGAGGTACGCCGTTTCGGGCTGGAGGACAAGGTCGCCGAACTGGCGCACCGGCTGGCCTTGCCGGTCGCCACCTGTTTCATGGGGCGCGGCCTGCTCGCCGACGCCAATGCGCCGCTCGTCGGCACCTACATGGGGGTCGCCGGCCTGCCCGAGGTGACGCAGCTGGTCGAGGGCTCGGACGGCCTCTTCCTGCTCGGAGTGATTCTCTCGGACACCAATTTCGCGGTGTCGGAAAAGAAGATCGACCTCAGAAAGACCATCGTTGCCTGCGATGGCGAGGTGCGACTCGGCTACCACATCTATCACGACATCCCGCTCGCCGCGCTGGTCGATGCGCTGCTCGCGCGCACCCCGCCTCGGGCGGGCGATTTCGACGTGAAGCCGACGGCTTATCCGCGTGGCCTGGTCGCCGATGAGGCCACGATTGCCCCGAACGACATCGCGATGGCGGTCAACGACCTGATGGACGCCCACGGCAAGCTCCCCATCGCCGCCGACATGGGCGATTGCCTGTTCACCGCGATGGATATCGAGCAGACGGCGCTGGTCGCTCCCGGCTACTACGCGACCATGGGTTTCGGCGTGCCGGCCGGCCTCGGCATCCAGGCGGCGACCGGGCAGCGGCCGTTGATCCTGGTCGGCGACGGGGCTTTCCAGATGACCGGCTGGGAACTGGGGAACTGCCGTCGCTACGGTTGGGACCCCATCGTGCTGCTCTTCAACAACGCGAGTTGGGAGATGCTGCGCACCTTCCAGCCGGAGTCCGGCTTCAACAACCTGGATGACTGGGGGTTCGCGTCGATGGCCGCCGGCATGGGCGGCGACGGAATCCGGGTACAGACGCGCGCCGGGCTGAAGGCCGCCCTCGATAAGGCCATGGTCACGCGTGGCCGTTTCCAGCTGATCGAGATCATGATCCCGCGCGGCGTGCTGTCGCAGACGCTGCAGCGCTTCGTGGCCGGCGTGAAGCGGCTCAACGCCGCGAAGTGAATCCTCCCGGGCCGGGTGGGGAGGTTGGCGCCTGAGGGGCGAGGCGGTGGCATGCGCCTCACCGCTCGTCAGGAGGGGCGGTTACGGTCGCAGGGTTTGCGGCAGCGTTGACAGGCTATAGCCGGCCATTTCCAGGCCGGCGGCGAGCGCGCACGCCGAGGCCACGGCATCCGGCCCATCGCCATGCACGCAGATGCTGTGGATGTCCGTCTTCAGCACATTGCCGGTCCGGGTGACCAGACCGCCGGCGTCGAGCATGCGCAGGACATGCTGGAGGCTGGCCTCGGCGCCATGGATCATGGCACCCGGTTGGCTGCGCGGCACCAATTGGCCGTCGTCCTGATAGGCACGGTCGGCGAAGACCTCCAGGCCGACCGCCAGGCCGGCACGAATGCCGGCCAGTGCCAGTTGCGAGTGCGCCGGGGCAAGCAGGATGAGATCACGGTCGACGGCGGCGACGGCGGCCGCCACCACATCGGCCAGACGGGCGTCGGCGCAGGCCATGTTGTTCAGCGCACCGTGCGGCTTGACGTGGCTGACGGCATGCCCCTCGACGGCGGCCATCGTCTGCAGGGCGCCGATCTGGTAGATCAGCATGGCGGCGAGTTCATCGGCCGGGATATCCATGCGGCGGCGGCCGAAACCCTGCAGGTCGGGGAAAGAGGGGTGGGCGCCGATGCTGACGCCGCGTTCGCGGGCAGCGCGGACGGTCTGGCGCATGACCAGCGGGTCGCCGGCGTGAAAGCCGCAGGCGACGTTGGCGCTGCCGACGACGTCGAGCAGGGCGCTATCGCTGCCCATGCTCCAGGCACCGAAGCTCTCGCCGAGATCGGCATTCAGGTTGATTTTCTGGCTCATGCAAGGCCTCCGGTGGAATCAGTCGCGGATCGGCGGTTCGGCGCGCACCATGCCGTCGATCAGGTTGCAGGTGTAGAGCGCGGCCTCGTCGAGGTAGCCGGCAGGCAGGTAGGTGCCGATGCCGTTTTGCCAGCGAGCCAGGCGTTCCGTTTCGCGGTGCTGGATGGCGAGCGCCTCGGGCAGGTCGACCGCCGTGAAGCGCAGTGGGTCGCCGGCCCGACACTGGGCCAGGCGCGGCAGGTCGGCGCGGATGACGGTGGCGATCTTGGGGTAGCCGCCGACGGTCTGGCAGTCTGCCAGGAGCAGGATCGGCTGGCCGTTGCCGGGTACCTGCAAGGTGCCGGGCGTCACGGCATCGGAGACGATGTCGGCGTGTGCCGGGCTGCGGTGGGCGAGGGCCGGGCCTTCCAGGCGCATGCCCATGCGGTCGCTGTCGCGGGTCACGCGGTAAGGCGTGGCGAGCAGACGTTCGAGTTCGCCGTCGGCAAAATGATCGGCCTGCGGACCGCTCATGACACGGATCGGCCCTTCTGCATGCTGCCAGGGGTCGGCGCGGTATTCGCGGTATTCGTTGTGGCTCAGGCGACGACAGGGCAGTGCATCGCCGCTGGCCAGCAGCCGGCCGTCGATGCCGCCAATGCCGGCACGCTGGTAGGTAGCGCGGCTGCCCAGTTGCGGGAGCACATCGATGCCGCCGCTGACCGCCAGATAGGCCGTGCCACCGTCGACCGCGCCGCATTTCAGGATATCGCCGGCTTCCAGCGTGGCGCTGTGCCAGGCGTCCAGATCCTGGCGGCTGCCGCCGTGGCGCAGGATGCTGGCCGACAGGGCGCCGGTCAGGGCGACCCGCACCGGCCCTTGGCGCACCTTGAAGCTGGGGCCGACGCCGCGGATCTCGATGGCCGCCGCATCGCCGGCATTGCCGACCAGTGCGTTGGCGCAGGCGGCGAAGACCGGGTCGAGAAAGCCCGAGACGGCGACGCCCATGTGGCGATAGCCGTAGCGGCCGGCATCCTGGATGGCATTGCCGAGGCCGCCGTCGATGACGTCCAGCCAGCCGTTCATGCCGGCGCTCCGCTCAGGAAATGTTGGCGATGCAGTTCGCCGCTTGCCAGCGCCCGCTCGATGCGGCTGTATTCCCCCCGGTCGACGGCCCGCCAGTGCACGCAATCGCCCGAGGCAAGCAGGGCAGGCGGATTGTCGCCGGCGACGAAGAGGTCGAGCGGTGTCCGGCCGAGCAGGTTCCAGCCGCCCGGGCTTGGCCACGGATAGACCGCGCACATTTCGCCGGCAATGGCGATGGAGCGGGCCGGGACGAGCTTGCGTGGGGTGCTCAGGCGGGGTGTGTGCAGGCAGGCCGGCAACCCGCCCATATAGGGAAAGCCGGGCATGAAACCGATCATGTAGACGCGGAATGCCGTCTGGCAGAGCAATTCGACAACCGCTGCCGGCGTCATGCCATGCCGTTCGGCCACCGCCGCCAGGTCGGGGGCGAAGTCGGCGTCGAAGCAGGCCGGCAGCAGCCAGTGGCGGCCGTCCAGCGTGGTCGCCTCGGTGCTGCGGGCCAGGGTCAGCAGGCGTTCGCCGAGCGCCAGCGGATCGGGGTCCGGGCGGAAATGGACGGTCAGCGAGCGGAAGGTAGGGACGGTGTCGACGATGCCGGCAAAGGCCGGGTCGTGCTGGCGGGCGTCGTTGACCAGGGCATCCAGCGCCATCACCCGACCGTGGACGGCCGGGTCGATGTGCCGGGCAAACTCGACGGTCCACGCGCTGTCGCCGAGCGGCAGCAGGCGTGGGGTGTCGTACGACGAGGTGGTCATGTTGCTTTTCAGCCAGCCATTTGCTGTGGCAGCCAGGTAATCAGGCCCGGGAAGAAGTAGAGCAGCAGGACCGCCCCGACCATGAGCACGAACATCGGGAAGGCATGCTTCGCGAGGTAGGTGATTTCCTTCTTGGTCATGCCTTGCAGCACGAAAAGATTGAACCCGACCGGCGGCGTGATCTGCGCCATTTCGACCACGAGCACGACGAAGATGCCGAACCAGACCAGATCGAGTCCGGCCGCTTCGACGGTCGGCAGCAATACGCCCATGGTCAGCACGACGATGGAAATGCCGTCGAGGAAACAGCCGAGGATGACGAAGAAGATCATCAGGGCGATGATCAGCATCAGCGGCGACAGGCCGAGGCTGGTAATCCACTCGGCGAGGTGGCGCGGCAGGCCGAGGTAGCCCATCGACAGGGTCAGGAAGGCGGCGCCGGCGAGGATCAGGGCGATCATGCAGTACAGGCGGGTGGCGCCGAGCAGGCTGTCGCGGAAATTTTTCCAGCTCAGCTCACCCTGTACGGCGGCGATGATCATCGACCCGACGACACCCAGCGCCGCGGCTTCGGTGGCCGTGGCCAGGCCGGTGTAGATCGAGCCGAGGACGGCGGCGATCAGCGAGACGACCGGAATCAGGTGGCGCGACTCGTAAAGCTTCTGAACGAAGGTGAATTTCTGTTCGGCCGGGGGAATCTGGTCCGGGTGCAGCAACGCCCAGATGATGGTGTAGCCCATGAACAGACCGGCCAGCAGCAGGCCAGGAACGACGCCGGCGATGAACAGCTGGGCAATCGAGACGTTGGCCGTCACGCCATAGACGATCATGATGATCGACGGCGGGATGAGCAGGCCGAGCGTGCCGGCGCCGGCCAGGGTGCCGATGGCGATGTGTTCCGGATAACCGCGGCGCTTGAGTTCCGGCAGGGTCATCTTGCCGATGGTGGCGCAGGTGGCGGCGGAGGAACCGGAGACGGCGGCGAAGATGGTGCAGCCGATGATGTTGGTGTGCAGCAGGCGGCCCGGCAGACGCTCCAGCCACGGGGCGAGGCCCTTGAACATGTCTTCGGACAGTTTGGTGCGGAACAGGATTTCGCCCATCCATACGAAGAGCGGCAGGGCGGTCAGCGTCCAGGATGAAGACGAGCCCCAGATGGTGACGGCCATGCTGTCGCCGACTGGGCGGCTGGTGAACAATTCCATGCCGATCCAGGCCACGCCGGTCAGCGCGAGGCCGATCCAGACGCCGGAACCGAGGATCAGAAACAGGGTGACGATGAGGAGCAGGGTAATGGTCAGGTCCATGTCGGCCTCCTTATTCGATATGGGCCGGTTCGCCATCGGGCGAAGCGTCGCGCAGGGTGTGGCCGGCCAGCAGCAGGACCAGATCATTCAGGAAAGCCAGGGCGAACAGGCTGGTGCCGACCGCCATGCCAATCTGGGGAATCCACAGGGGGGTGGCATCCAGGCCGGTGGAAATGTCGAAAAACTCCCGGCTTTGCAGGACGAGACGAATCGAGAACCAGGCCAGTGCGCTCGACAGTCCCAGGGCAACGAGGTGGCAGAAGATGTCCAGCCAGTGCTGGGCGCGGGCCGGCAGCTGGTTGAAGATCAGTGTCACGCGGATATGTTCGCCACGGCGCAGGGTGGGGGCGAGCGCCAGGAAGCCGGCAGCCGCCATGCAGTAACCGGCATAGGCATCCGAACCGGGCAGGTCGAGCGCTGGGATGATACGGCCGAAAATGCTGGACAGCACGGCGAGCAGGGTCGCGATCATGAACAGGCCGGCCAGATAGGCGGCCAGCGTGAATAAGGTGTCCATCAGCTTGCGCATGGAGACTCTCCGAAAAAAGGGCCTTTCCGGGGAAAGGCCCTGGTGGTACGGCAGGGTTACGCGGACGATGCGTTACTTGCGGTAGGCGTCGAGCATGGCCTGGCCGTCGGTGCCGGCCTGCTTGGCCCAGTCGGCAATCATTTGCTCGCCGACTTTCTTCAGGTCGGCCTGGAGTTGCGGCGAACCCTTTTCGATCTTCATGCCGTTCTTGGCCAGTTGCTCGAGATACCAGGTGTTCTTTTCCTGGCTGATCTTGATGCCACGGGATTCAGCCTCGGCCGCTGCCTTGAGCAGCGCATCCTGGGTCGGCTTGTCGAGGCCGTCGAAGGCCTTTTTGGAGACGATGACCAGGTTCTTCGGCAGCCAGGCGCTGACGTCGTAGTAGTACTTCACCTGTTCCCAGACCTTGCTGTCGTAGCCGGTGGCGCCGGACGTCATGAAGGTATTGACCGTGCCGGTGGCCAGCGCCTGCGTCAGCTCGGCGGCCTGGACAGTAACCGGCTGGGCGCCGACCAGTTGGGCAATGCGGCTGGTGTTCGGGTTGTAGGCGCGCCACTTGGCGCCCTTCAGGTCGGCGGCGGAGTTGATCGGCTTGGCGCTGAAGATGCCCTGCGGCGGCCAGGGCACGGCATACAGCACCTTCAGGCCCTGCTTGGCGAGATGGGCTTCGGTAGCCGCCTTGGTCGCCTTCCACAGCTTGTCGGATTCGGCGTAGCTGGTGGCGAGGAAGGGAATGGAGTCGACGCCGAAGACCGGGTTTTCGTTCGAATAGCCGGAGATGATGATTTCACCGATCTGCGCCTGGCCGCCCTGGACGGCGCGCTTGATTTCGTTGGCCTTGAACAGCGAGCCGCCGTCGTGGATGGTCAGCGTCAGCTTGCCGCCGGTGGCCTTCTCGACATCCTTGGCAAAGAGCTGGATGTTGGCGGTGTGGAAATTGGAGGTCGGGTAACCGGTCGGCATGTCCCATTTCTGCTGGGCCTGGGCAATGGCGGACGAGAACATCAGGGTGGTGCTGAGGCCAAAGGCGGCCACGGTTTTCAGCATGGGAGTCTCCTCGTTATTGTGCGGATGGTCATGTCCGGTACCGAATCGGCTGGCGGGACGATTGTCGACGCCGCAATTCCGGATTTGAACATGGTGATGTAACGTTAAGAAAACGTTGATAAAAAGTCAACATGATAGTCGCTATAATCTCCGCCAAATTCTTGGAGAAAAGTCATGCCCAGTCGTCAGAAAGCCAACAAGACTCCGGTTGCCGTCCCCGTTCCGCCGGTCGGGCAGCGCATTGTTTCTTCCTCGCATCTGGTGTCGGAGAAATCGCCGGAACTGTCGGAATTCGAGTTCGGCCTGATCATCGCCACCCACGCCTTCAACCGCTGGCTGATCCGCTGCATGGGAGCTGCCGGCGTCAAGGACATGGCGCCCGTCGATGTGCTGATCCTGCATCACATCAACCACCGGCGGACGGAGAAGCGCCTGGCCGATATCTGTTTCGTCCTCAATATCGAGGACACCCATGTGGTCAGCTATTCGGTCAAGAAACTGTCGGGGATGGGCCTGTTGAGCAGCACCAAGCGCGGCAAGGAGGTGTTCTTCGCCACGACGGAAGAAGGCAATGCCCTGTGCCAGCGCTACCGTGAGGTACGCGAAGCCTGCCTGATGCCCGGTTTTTCCGGGCAGGAAGAGGAGAACGCCCGTCTGGGCGATTTGGCGCGGATACTGCGCCAGTTGTCCGGGCGCTACGATCAGGCGGCGCGGGCAGCGACCGCCTACTGATTGCGGAAAATCCGCCCGGGCTATTCCTGCGGTTCGAGGATTTCGGTGTCGGCGTGGTCGTAGGCCGGGCTGCTCGCGCACAACACGCGCAGGGGCACCGGCCAGGTGTTGTGCAATGCATGCGGCGTACCGGGCGGTATCAGGATGGTATCGCCGACGCCGATGGCGAAGGTCTTGTCGCCGAGAATCATGGTCCCTTGCCCGGCGGTCACGTGGTACAGCTCTTCGGTCTTGTGGTGACGATGGAGCAGGGTTTTCTGGCCGGAATACACCGTCGCTTCGGCGAGGCTTTGCGCCTGGTTGCCGTGTTGTGCCGGGTGCATCAGCTCGCGGATTTCCGAGCCGTCCTTGGTCGTGTAGGGCTGGATGTCGTCGTAACGGGTGAGTAGGGTGGTCATGCGGAGTCCTTGGGTATCTTGGCGAGAAAGCGGTCGAGCTGGTTGGCGAAGGCTTGCCGGTCGGATTGGCTGAACGAAGACGGCCCGCCGGTTTCGATGCCAGCACTGCGCAGTTCTTCCATGAAATTGCGCATGCTCAGGCGTTCGCGGATGGTCGCCGTCGTGTAGAGCTCGCCGCGCGGGTTCAAGGCGTGGGCGCCGCGTTCGATGACCAGCGAGGCGAGCGGAATGTCGGCGGTGACGACCAGGTCGCCGGCGGCCACCTGGTCAACGATGTGCCGGTCGGCGACATCGAAGCCACTGGGCACCTGGATGGCGCGGATGACTTTCGACGGCGGCGTGCGCAGCATCTGGTTGGCGACCAGGGTGGTCTGGATCTGCCGACGCTCGGCGGCGCGGTAGATGATTTCCTTGATGACGCCGGGGCAGGCGTCGGCATCGACCCAGATCTGCATGCTATTTGGCCAGCGGCGCAAACTCGGCCGGAACCCAGGCATAGCCCTTGGCTTCCTTGCGGACGTGGCCAACACCGGGGAAGGGCAGGTGCATGCCGGCGACCATCAGCTTTTCGCGGGCGGCCTTGTGGAAGACGCGCTTGCGGGTGGCGACGGCCTGCTTCGGGTCGTTGTCGAACTCGAAGGCGACTTCCGGGCGGGCGAACTGCACGGCGTGGTTATGCACCAGGTCGCCGAGCACCAGCAGGCGCTGGTCGCCGCTCTGGAACAAATAGCTGGCGTGGCCCGGGGTGTGGCCGTGTGTGTCGACGCTGCTGACGCCGGCCAGCAGTTCGCGGTCGCTGTCGAAGGTCTTCCATTTGCCGGCGGCGAGGTAGGGGGCGGCGGCATCGCGCGACATCTTGAAGAAAGGCTGGAAATCCTTCGGGGCCTGGGCGGCGATCGCTTCGCTCAGCCAGAAATCGTTGTCCGCCTTGGCCGACCAGACCTCGGCATTGGCGAAGACGCGCTGGCCGTCCGGGGTGACCAGGCCGTTGATGTGGTCGCCGTGCAGGTGGGTGATAAGCACGGTGTCGACCTGCTCCGGGGTGTAGCCGGCGGCCTTGAGGTTGTCCACGATGTTGCCGAGCCCCGGCCCGAACAGCTTGGCGGCGCCGGCGTCGACCAGGATCAGCTTGTTGCCGGTATTGACCAGGTAGGCGTTGACGGCGGTCTGCACCTTGGGGCCTTTCAGGAACTCGCGGGCGAGCAGGCGCTGGATGTCGCGCTTGTCGATGTTCTTCAGCAGCTTCTCGTCGAGGTCGATGGCACCGTCGTAGAGGGCAGTGACTTCGAATTGGCCGAGCATCAGGCGGTAGTAGCCGGGAACCTGGGTTTTCTGCTGCGGCGCTTCGGCAATCGCCAGGCTGCTGCCGAGCACGAACAGCCCGGCGACGGCCAGACGACGGAAGGCTGTTTTCAGGGGAGATGCAGTGAGGGTCATTCAGGGCTCCTGTGGGGTGGGAGAAAAGCCGGGATGGCCGATGTTGCGGGCAGTCGGAGATCGGCGGCGAAAGGCAGATATTGCCATGGAGTGTCCGGTTGACAAATGCATCATGGCGCCGTTTCATGGCTGCTTCCCCATTTCTCGCGCGGAGCGGCCCGCCATGGTTCGATCGATTGCACGCGTGCTGCCTGCGGGTAGCCTTTGGTTATGGCTTTTCCTGGGCAGTGCGCTGGCGCAGACGACCGATAAGCTGCCGCCGGCGCCGGACTATCTGGGGGAGATTCGCCGGGGGGCCGACGGACGCCTGGTGGCTCGCCCGGAAGCGGCGCTTGCCATGGAGGCAGCCGTGCCGGCGACGATGGTCGTCGGTCCCGGCGAGAAAATCGCCTCGATCACCGAGGCCGCCAAACAGGCGCGCGATGGCGAGGTGATCGAGATTCGTCCCGGCCTCTATCGCGGGCAGCCGGCCGTCTGGACGCAGAACAACCTGGTGATCCGCGGTGCCGGTGAACGGCCGGTCATGCTGGCCGACGGCAAGAATGCGGAGGGGAAGGCAATCTGGGTGGTGCGCGGCGGCAAGCTGCGGATCGAGAACATCGAATTTCGCGGTGCGCGCAGCGCCGACCTGAACGGTGCCGGAATCCGTTTTGAAAAGGGCAGCCTGAGCGTGCGGGGCTGCGCGTTTTTTGACAACGAGATAGGCATCCTGACGGCGAACCGCAGCGACTTGAGTCTTGAGGTGAACGACAGCGAGTTCGGCGATGCTCCGCGAACCCCGGGCGATCTGCACCATCTGCTGTACGTCGGCGCAATCGGGAAATTCACGCTGAGGGGTAGCCGCTTCTCCAATGGCTATCTGGGCCATCTCGTCAAGTCGCGGGCGCGCGAGAACTACATCCTGTACAACATGCTGGTCGACGGGGCTGGCGGCAAGTCGTCCTACGAACTGGAGTTTCCCAATGGCGGTGTTGCCTACGTGGTCGGCAATACTATCGGCCAAAGTGCCGGGACCGACAATCCGCGTCTCGTTTCCTATGGTGCCGAGGGGCCGAAATGGCCGGAGAATGCGCTCTACATGGCGCACAACACCTTGATCAACGACGCCTACGCCGGCACTTTCGTCAACGTGCGTACCGACAGGATGGGCGGCGATCTTGAGGTTTGGCTGCTGAACAACCTGATCGTTGGGGTGGGCGATCTCCACAAGCCGGCGCAAGGTCGATTCGAAGGCAACCGTTTGGCGGCACGGCACGAACTGGTCGAGATGGGTGGCATTCCGCTGAAACTGACCAGCCTGTCGCCACTGCGCGGTATGGTCAGTCCGCCGGGGATGGCGCCGGCCATGGCGCTGCTGCCCGATGCCGAGTTTGTTTTCCCGGCTGGAACCCGCCGGATGCAGCCGAGCAGCCTGCTTGCACCGGGGGCATTCCAGTAGGGCCTGTCTAGGTTGCTACGGGTGCTTCCAGAGGGAGTGTCAAGGTGAAGGTGCAGCCTTGGCCGGGCCGACTTTCAACGCGTATCTTCCCGCCAAGGATTCCGGTCACGCTGTTGTAGACGATGTTCAATCCGAGGCCGCTCCCCCCTTTTCCGAAGCGGGTGGTGAAGAAAGGATCGAAAACGCGTCCGAGGTTTTCTTCGGCGATGCCCGCGCCGTCGTCGTGGATGACGATCACTGCCTTGTCGCCTTCCTGCTTCGCGGACAAATGTATTTCACCGCCGCTTTCCCCATAGCCGTGGATCATGGCGTTTTCCAGCAGGGCGGAAACGGTCTGGTTCAGGCTGCCGGGATAAGCATTCATCGGGATCTCGCCGTCGATGTCGGTGACGACGGTGCAATGGCCGCGTCTCAGGCTGGGGGTGAGCATGACCACCGTGTCGTTCAACGTTTCCCTCAGCATGAAACCCCGGCGGGCGTCGCTCGTCCGGTCGACGGCGGCGCGTTTGAAGCTGGCAATGAGTTCGGCTGCCTTGTCGAGATTGCGTTGCAGGATGTGCGTCGCCTTGTCGAGCTTGTCCATATGCTCGCGGAGGGTTGTTTTGCGGAGCTGGCCCTTGTCGATTTCTGATTGCAGCGCCGTCGTTTCGTCGCTCAGGCGCGAGGCGACCAGGACGCAGTTGCCGATCGGCGTATTCAGTTCGTGGGCAATGCCGGCGACCAGCGCACCCAGGGCGGCCAGTTTCTCTGCTTCAACCAGGTCCTGGCGGGTATCGGTCAAGGTCTGGATGGTTTGCTCCAGTTCCCGATTTGCGTTGGCCAGCGCAATAGTCCGTTCGTCGACCAGGCGCTCCAGGTTGGCATTCAGGTCACGTACTTCGGCCTCGGCGCGTTCTTGTTCATGGCGTTGCCGTTCCTGCACCGCGAGCATCTCGTTGAATGCCTTTTCCAGCGTGCCGATTTCACCCGTCGCCTGCAAGTTGATCGGTGTTTTTTCGACCTGGTTCGTCAGGCGGGCGACGTGCTCGGTGAGGCGTGACAAGGGCGCCAGGGAGCGTTGCGCCATGATCCACGCCAGGCTGAGGAGGCCGAGCCCGGCAACCGCAGCGAGAAAGAAGACCCGATCGCGAGTTTCGCGAAACGGCTGTTCGGCTTCGGCGACCGGGAAGTTGGCCGCCAGCAGCCAGCCCGTACTTTTCATGGCGCGTATCCCGACAATCATTTTCGTGCCAGTGCTGTTGAAGGTGATGCCGCTCCCCTCGAAGTTTTCACCGAGTGCCTTGTCGATGATCTTGTTTTGCCCAGGCTTGGCTGCAGTTTTCATGATTCGCATCGGGTCCGGATGCATCAGCATGGTTCGCGACCGCGTCAGCATGAAAAAATAACCGCCTTTCCCGATGTGGACATCTTTCAGCGACGCCAGGAAGTTGTTGCCATCGAGGCGCAGGGCGCCGGTGACGAATCCGCGATGCTCTCCGTCACGGCTGAAGATCGGGATGATCAGGGCGACCGCCGGACAACCATTGCAGGATGGAGAGGGATAGGGGGCGGAGAAGGTTGGCTGGTGGCTTTCCCGTGCCCGATAGTCGGCATCCGGAGCCCCCGTGAGCTTGCCAAGGCGTTTTTGGGCGGCAACAGGGTCTGTCGT
>CAMKYP010000059.1 GCA_946477505.1 uncultured Dechloromonas sp.
GTCTGGGGGCGGTGCAGCAGGTGGCGGCGATTGGGTTTTATCTGGGATTGGCGGCGAATTGGGCGTTCTTTACGCCATAACATCGCTATGTCGCGTATGTCGCAATCCGGCCACAAGCGGAAGTTGCCCCAAGTTTCCCAAAGCAGACATCCATCTTGAGTTCAATGCGATATGAATAGATACTTGTGGCTCTGTCTCCTTTTTCGTAAATCGTATTAACGACCAAATGCCTAGAAAGCATTGTCGATTCATGGTTTCCGCTATTGTTTGGCTGTCCGCGCGAATATGCATAGACGGACCCATGGGTCCGTCTATTAACTGTTAGACATCATTACCTACGACAGAGCACATGCCCGAGTACAAAGTCGATCTTTCTGCTTTTTGGGGAACCACGGGCCCCAAGCTCATAGCCGAAATGGCTCCTTATGCTCTGTATGAGCGTTTCGGTTATCCGTTGCTAAATGATGGCGATGGAGAAAGCATGGGCACATATGTGTTCATCTCCGAAGCCGGTAGCGTTGTCACTATCTACTACCGAGCCAACGACTTCTGGCAGCTACTCCTTCGTATCATCAAAAAGAGCTTTTGGCGAAGCAAAGACACATGCCGTCTCACCATTGGTGCCAACTCAAAACTCGAAGCAGTAGAGTTTTCTCGGTGGCTGGCTGGTGTAGTGCCCTGCTCAATTGGGAACTGGCCGTGGTGATGTCTAACATTCCGGTTGAGGCGCGGCTTCGCCGCTGGGACGCTACGCCGGCAAGCCGGCTCCGCGCCCCTCACCTACAACGTTCCTGAGCGTCCGCTTGTCCTGGGGCCGACCGGCAGCAAAGGGCACAAAGCAGACTTAATTGTTTGTAAATTGCTTCAATGCGCCTCCATCTGATCCGCCACCCCAAGCCCCTGATCGAAACCGGCATCTGCTACGGCCGCCATGATTGCCTGGCGGAAGATGTGGTTTCGGTGGCTGCCGGTCTGTTGGCTGAACTGCCTGTCGGATTGCCGCTATGGACCAGTCCCCTGATTCGTTGTCGAGTTCTGGCCGCGCACCTCCACCCGCAACCCATCATCGACGACCGCCTCGCCGAGATGCATTTCGGCAATTGGGAGGGCCGGCGTTGGGACGACATTTCGCGTGCCGAGCTGGACGCCTGGGCGGCCGATGTGGCTGGGTATGCGCCCCCGGGCGGGGAGTCGCCGCGCGATTTGCAGCGGCGGGCGCTGGATTTCGTCGCGTCGCTGGATGTGCAGGAGGCGGTGATCGTGACCCATGCCGGGGTGATCCGCACCTTGCTGGCGCATTGGCAGGGGCTGCCGCCGGAACGGTGGACGGAGCTGAACTTTGCCTACGGTTCGTGCACGGTGGTCGATGTGCCGCGCTGACGTGGCATGAATGGCTACATGGCTGCGAGCTAGTAGAATGCCGGCCATGGAAAACTTCAATCCCTTGCGCGACGCGATCCCGGTGGGCGAGATTCGTCGGGCGCTGGTCATCAAGCTGCGCCATCACGGCGACGTGCTGGTCAGTTCGCCGGTGTTCTCGGTGCTCAAGGCGCATGCGCCGCAGGCCGAGATCGACGCGCTGGTCTATGCCGATACGGCCGAGATGGTGACGCTGCATCCGGCCATCGCGCAGGTGCATACCATCGACCGCAAGTGGAAGCAGCTGGGGGCGATGGGCCAGCTCAAGGCCGAACTGGCGCTGTACAACGCGCTCAAGGCGCGGGGTTACGACCTGATCATCCATCTCACCGAGCATTGGCGCGGCGCCTGGCTGTGCCGGCTGTTGAAGCCGCGCTGGGCGGTCGGTCCGGCGGTGCGTGGGCGGAGCAAGCGCTGGAAACAGAGCTTCACGCACCTCCAGACCATGCACAACCCGCTGCGCCACATGGCGGAGACCAATCTCGATGCGCTGCGCCGGCTGGGCATCCAGCCGGGGCCGGAGGAGCGGCGCTTGACGCTGGTGCCGGGGGCGGCTGCCGAGGCGGCGGTGGCGGTACATCTGGCTGGATTCGGCCTGAAGGGCAAGGATTTCATTCACGTTCATCCGGCTTCGCGCTGGTTCTTCAAATGCTGGCCGGTCGAGCGTATGGCGGCGCTGGTCGAGCGGCTACAGGCGGCGGGCCACGCGGTGGTGCTGACGGCGGCGCCGAGCAATGACGAAAAGAGGATGCTGGAGGCGATCCAGGCGCGCTTGGCCAAGCCGGCGTTCAGCCTGTCCGGGCAGTTGTCGCTGAAGGAACTGGCGGCGCTGACCCAGGCGGCCAAGCTGTTCATCGGCGTCGATTCGGCGCCCATGCACATCGCGGCGGCGGTGGGCACGCCGACCGTGGCGCTGTTCGGGCCGTCCGGCGACAAGCAGTGGGGACCGTGGGGTGTGCCGGCGCGGGTCGTCGCCAGTACCGTGCATCCGTGCCGCCCTTGCGGCCACGACGGTTGCGGTGGCAGCAAGGTCAGCGACTGCCTGACCTTGATCGCCGTCGACGACGTGATGGCCGCCGCTCAGGAATTCCTCGGCGCGTGAAGATCGCCATCATTCGTCAGCGCTACAACCCGTTCGGCGGCGCCGAGCGTTTCGTCGAGCGCGCGCTCGGGGCGCTGGCCGGCGAGGGGGCCGAAGTCACGCTGATCACCCGCAACTGGGACGGTGCGCCGCGCGAAGGTTTCCGGCAGATCACCTGCGATCCTTCCTATTCGCGGCTGCTCGGTGGCCGGGCGGCACGCGACCGTAGCTTTGCAGAAGCTGCGCAGGCCGAGATGGCCAAGGGCGGTTTCGACATCACCCAGTCGCACGAGCGCATTCCCGGCTGCATTATTTTCCGGGCCGGCGACGGCGTGCATGCGGCCTGGCTCGACCATCGGGCGCGCATCCTCGGCCCATTGCAGCGGGCGACGCAGCGCTGGTCGCCGTATCACCGCTATGTGCTGGGGGCGGAGAAGGCGATGTTTGCCGATCCGACGCTGCGCGCCGTGATCTGCAATTCGCAGATGGTGGCCGACGAGATCGAACGCTACTACGGCGTGGCGCGTAGCAAGTTGCAAGTAATCTACAACGGCGTCGATACCGAAGTGTTCCATCCGGGACTGGCTGACGAGTATCGGCGCGCAATGCGCTCCGGTAACGGCGTGCCCGATGAGGTGCCGTTGCTGCTGTTTGTCGGCAGTGGCTTCGAGCGCAAGGGTGTGCCGCAACTGTTGCGCGCGGCGGCGCGCATGCAGCGGACCGATGCGCGTATCGTCATCGTCGGCACTGACCGCAAGCTGAAGGCGATGCAGAAATTGTCCGAACTGCTCGGGCTGAGCCGGCGGGTTCTGTTCACCGGTCCGCTCAAGGATGTGCGCCCGTGGTACGGCGCGGCCGATGGTTTTGTGCTGCCAACGCTCTACGATCCCTGTCCCAATGCGGCGCTGGAGGCCTTCGCTTGCGGCCTGCCGGTGCTGACCTCGACGACCTGCGGTGCGCAGGAGTGGGTGCGTTCCGGTGAGAATGGCTGGGTGGTCGATGCCGTCGATATCAACGGCCTGGCGCAGCGCCTCGACGACCTTGCCGGGCTGGCCGGCAACCCTTCGGCGCGAAAGGCTGCGCGTGCCGTGGCCGAACCGCTGACCCTGCCGGCGATGGCTGACCGCCTGCTGGCGCTCTACCGCACGCTCGGTCGTCGGGGAAGCGCGCAGGTATAATCCCGGGTTCTACTTTTCGCTTCAAGGATTTGCATGTCTGCTGACATGACCAGCCGCGAGCTCTATGCACGACTGCTGACCTATGTCCGTCCCTATTGGAAGGCTTTCCTGGCCGCACTGGCGTGCATGGGCTTGGCCTCGCTGGCGGAGCCGGTCTTTCCGGCCATCATGAAATCGCTGCTCGACGACGGTTTCTCCAAGGCCAACGGGCCGTGGGACTGGTTGTTCTACCCGCTGGCGATCATGGGCATCTTCCTCGTTCGCGCCATCTTCGGCTTCCTTGGCGATTACCTGATGAGCTGGGTGTCGAGCAACGTCGTGGCCGAGTTGCGCCAGGCCATGTTCGCCCGGATGGTGCGCCTGCCGACCCGCTACTACAGCGACAACCTGTCCGGCCGCCTGATGTCGCGCATTGCCTACGACGTGACCGGCGTCGCCGGGGCGGCGACCAATGCGCTGACCTCGCTGATCAAGGATTCGCTGTCCATCGTCGGCCTGCTCGTCTGGCTGCTCTGGCTGAACTGGCAACTGACCCTGATTACCTTGAGTGTCGTGCCCTTCATCGCCATCGTCGTGCGGGTCTTCAGCAAGCGGCTGCGCAGCGTGGCGCGCGGCCAGCAGGAGTCGATGGGCAAGATTACCCAGGTGCTGCAGGAGACCATCGAGGGCCACAAGGTGGTCAAGATTTTCGGCGGTCAGAAGTACGAGGAAGACCGCTTCTACAAATCGGTGCGCGAGCAGCGCCGCCTGGCGATGCGGGCGACCATGGCATCGGCCGCGCAGTCGCCGCTGGTCCAGTTCTTCGCGGCAACCGGCGTGGCGATCATCATGGGCGTTGCCCTCAAGCAGGCTTCCAATGACCAGACGACGGTCGGCAGCTTCGTTTCCTTCGTTACCGCGATGCTGATGATCATGGCGCCGTTGAAGCGGGTCACCGACGTCAATGCACCGATCCAGCGCGGCCTGGCGGCAGCGGAAAGCGTCTTCTCGCTGATCGACGAGGATGCCGAGCCGGACAACGGCCATGAAGACCTCGGTCGTGCCCAAGGCTTGGTCGAGTTCGACAAGGTGACCTTCACCTACCCCGGTGCCGAGCGTCCGGCGCTGGAGGGGGTGTCGCTGACGCTGCGCCCCGGCGAGTGCGTCGCGCTGGTCGGGCCTTCCGGCAGCGGCAAGACGACGGCCGCCAACTTGCTGCCCCGATTCTATGCACTGGATGCCGGTGAAATCCGCGTCGACGGCCATGCCCTGCCCAACATCCGCCTGAACAGCCTGCGCGACAACATCGCCTTGGTCAGCCAGGATGTCGTGCTGTTCAACGACACCATCGGCGCCAACATCGCCTACGGCGGCAAGCGCGATGCAACCCCTGAGGAAATCCGCGCTGCGGCCAAGGCGGCGCATGCGCTGGAATTCATCGAAGCCTTGCCTGACGGCCTGAATACCATGATCGGCGAGAACGGCGTCAAGCTGTCCGGCGGCCAGCGCCAGCGTCTGGCCATCGCCCGTGCCATCCTCAAGGATGCGCCGATCCTGATCCTCGACGAAGCGACCTCGGCCCTCGATACCGAATCCGAACGCCACGTGCAGGCCGCCCTCGACGAATTGATGAAGGGTCGCAGCACGCTGGTCATCGCCCACCGCCTGTCGACCATTGAGCGCGCCGACCGCATCATCGCGCTGGCCCACGGCCACAAGCAGGAAGAGGGCTCGCACGCCGAACTGCTGGCTCACGACGGCCTGTACGCCCGCCTGTACCGCATGCAGAAGGCGGAAGAGGTCGCCGTCTGATGCGCATCCTGCACACCGAGTCGTCGAAAGGCTGGGGCGGCCAGGAAAACCGGACGATGAACGAACTGGTCGCCATGCGTGAGCGGGGCCATACGCTGGCCGTCGTCGGCCGGCCCGGGGCGCGCATCCTGGATCGCGCCAAGGAGGCGGGTTTCGAGACTTTCGTCGTGGACATGCGCGGCGCTATCGATCTGCCGGCGATCATCCGCCTGCGCTCGGTGATCAAGCGCTTCAACGCCGACGTCGTCAATACGCACAGCGGTCGCGACACCCAGCTTGCCGGTATGGCAGCCCGGACGCTGCTCAATCGGCCGGCCATCGTGCGTACTCGCCACCTAGCGCTCCCGATCACGTCGAAATTCACCTACAGCGTGCTGCCCGACCATGTCGTGACGGTCAGCAAGTATGTCGAGAACTACCTGGTCGAGGCCGGCGTGCCGCGCGACGGCATCACCACCATCCCGACCGGGGTCGATTTCTCGCGCTACGACCGTGCCACCGTGCAGGGCAACCTGCGTGAGGAACTGGGGCTGCCGGCCGATGCCTTGCTGGTCGGGACGGTCGCCATCCTGCGTGCCAAGAAGGGACATGCCGACATTCTCGATGCAGCTCCGGAAGTGCTGAAGCGTTTTCCGAATGCCCACTTCGTCTTTGCCGGCGACGGCCCGCAGACCGACAACCTGAAGGCGCGCATCGCCGCCGACGGGCTGGAAGGGCGCATCCATCTGCTCGGCCTGCGTCGCGACGTGACCAACGTGCTCGCCTCGTTGGACGTTTTCGTCCTGCCGACGCATCAGGAGGCACTGGGCACCGCTTTCATCGAGGCCGGTGCGATGGGCCTGCCGGCGGTGGCGTCCAACATCGATGGCGTGCCCGAGGTCATTCTCGACGGCAAGACCGGCTATCTGGTGCCGGCACACGATGGCAAGGCCTTGATCGAGCCGATCAGCCGTCTGCTCGCCGATCCCGTGCTACGCCAATCGATGGGCGCCAACGCGACCGAGTTCGTGCATCGCAAATTCGCTCGCGAAGTGATGGCGAAGGGCATGGAAGCCTTGTACGAACGCCTGCTGGAGGCGCCATGAGTTTCGGGCAGCCGCTGCCCGTGCTGATGTATCACCACATCAGCCCGAAACCCGGGCTGGTGACCTGCTCGCCGGAAAACTTCCGCGCACACATGCAATGGCTGGCCGAAAACGGCTGGAAGACGCTGTCGACCGACGAGTTCACGCAGAGTCTGGCAACCGGCAAGGTGCCGAAAAAAAGCGTGCTGGTCACCTTCGACGACGGCTATCTCGACAACTGGGTTTACGCCCACCCAGTGCTCAAGGAATTCGGCCAGCGCGCAACCTTGTTCCTGATCACCGGCTGGATGGGCGAGGGTGAAGTCCGCCCGCATGCCGGCCAGTCGGGCGTGCCGGATGTGCCGACCCATGCCCAGGCGATGGCCGCAGCCGCCGAAGGCAAGCTGGACGACGCCTTCCTGCGCTGGTCCGAGGTCGAAGCCATGCGCGATGCCGGTACTTTCGACTTCCATTCGCATACCCACACCCACACCCGCTGGGACCGCAAGATCGCCGATCAGGCTGAGCGCGATCGGGCGCTGGCCGAGGATCTGGCCGCCTCGCGCGCCACGCTGGCCGCGCGCCTTGGCATCGACAGCCCGCACCTGTGCTGGCCGCAGGGCTATTACGACGCCGCCTACCAGCGTGTGGCGCGGGCCGCCGGTTTCACCCACCTGTATACGACCGAGCACGGTGTCGTCCGCCGCGAATCCGATCCGGGGCGCATCCCGCGCCTGGTCATCAAGGACAAGCCGGCCAAATGGTTCGGCGGGCGCATGGGAATCTACGGCCGGCCCCTGTTGTCGGCCCTCTATCTTGGCCTGAAAGCGGGCGGGAAGGGCCGCTGATGCGTCTGCGCCTGCGCGAACCGCTGCTCTATCGCTGGCTGCGCCTGAAGCGGGCGCTCGACCGTCGGCCGCGTCCGGCCAGCGAACTCGGCACGCCGGCCATCCGCCGCATCCTGGCCATTTCCTGTACGGCGCTCGGCGACACGCTGCTGTCCACGCCCGGCCTGCGGGCGCTGCGCCAGACCTATCCGCAGGCGCACATCACGCTGCTGGTGCATCCGTCCTTACAACAGCTCTTTACCGGTCTGGCCGACGTAGACGAGTTGATCCCCTACGATGGCAAATGGCGGGGCTTCCGCCGGGTGGCCAGTCAGCTCAAGGGTTTTGACCTGGCCGTCATCCTGCACGGCAACGAACCGCAGGCGACGCCGCTCGCCTACCTGTCCGGCGCCCGCCATATTTTCAAGCTGCCCAACAACAACCGTTGGAGTTTCCTGCTCAGCAACCATGAGCCGGTGTTCGCCTGGGACGATCTCGGGCACGGTATCGACCAGCGTCTGGCGGTCGCGAAGCTGGCCGGGGCAGTCGGTGAATTCGATCGCCGCATGACCGTGCCGGCCCATGCCGAAGGTCGGGCGGCGCTGGACAAGGCGCTGGCCGAGCGCGGCTGGCAGGACGCGACCATCGTTGCCTTCCAGCCCGGTGCCTCGACGATGAGCCGGCGTTGGCCGCGTTCGCGCTTCATTGCGGCGGCCGCCGAACTGGTCAAGGCACGGCCTGACCTGCGTTTCGTGGTGACCGGTTCGCCGGCCGAAGCTGCGCTGTGCCAGGAGGTCGCCGCCGGCATCGAAACCGCTGCGCCCTTTGTCGGCGGAACGCGCGCCTGGGCCTCGGCAGGGCAGTTGCCGCTGATCGCCTTGCCCGACTTGCTGCGCCGCGCGAGCCTCTTGGTCACCGGCGACACCGGGCCGATGCATCTGGCGGTAACCGTCGATACACCGGTCGTCGCGCTGTTCGCGGTGTCCGATCCGGCCCGCTCCGGGCCCGGTTACGACCTCGACAAGCACGTGATCATCCGCAAATGGCGGACCTGCGATCCTTGCTACTCCAAGAACTGCCCCTACGCCGAGCCGATCTGCATGGACAACATCGCGGTCGATGAAGTGGTGGCGGCGGTCGATGGCATCCTGAGCCGGAAGGCCACATGAGCGCACCCAAACGCGTCCTGCTGCTCGATACCGGTAACGAGTGGGGCGGCGGCACCAACAGCATGTTCGAGTTGCTCAAGCGCATCGACCGCACGCGCTTCGATGTGACCTGCTGCTTCTACAAGGACTACAAGAAGGGCCAGAGCGGCCGTCTGCTCTCGGAGGAACTGGCCGATATCGGCATCCCGCTGATCCTGCTGCCGATCCGTAAGCAGCCGCTGTGGGCGAAGCTGGCCAAGGAAGTGGCGCGTGGCCTGCTGTCGTGGTCCGGGCGCCTGAAGAAGCGCGCGGTACTGGCCATTGAGATGCAGTGGCGCATCAAGCCGCGCGTCGCGGCCTTGAAGCTGTTGCTGCAAGAGGGCGGCTACGATCTGCTGTACATGAACAACCAGCCCTCGTCGAACCTCGAAGGCTATCTGGCGGCCGAGGCGGCCGGTCTGCCGGTCGTCCAGCACTGCCGTATCGAGCCGACGCTGCAGGCCAACGAGGCGGCTGTGGTCAATCGCACGGCGACGCGCATCATCTGCGTGTCCCAGGGCGTGGCCGACGTGCTGGCCGCCCAGCATGTCGCCGAGAACCGGCTGCGTGTGGTCTATAACGCCATCGACAGCCGCATCGCCTTGCCGACCCCGGTCGAACTGCCGCCGACTACCAAAGAACTGGTGATCGGGACGGTCGGCCAACTGACGGCGCGCAAGGGCGTTCATCATCTGCTACAGGCCGTCGCCAACCTGAAGTCGGAACGCATGGCCGTAACCTGCCTGATCCTCGGCGAAGGGCCGCAGCGGGCGGAGCTGGAAAGTGCCGTGAATCGACTCGGGCTGATCGACCAAGTCAGTTTCGTCGGCTTCCAGTCGGTGCCGCTGGCCTGGGTGCAGGCGATGGACGTCTGTGTTCTTTGTTCGAGCAAGGAAGGCCTGCCGCGCGTGGTGCTCGAGGCGATGCTGGCGAGCAAGCCGGTGGTCGGGTCCGATGTGACCGGTACCCGCGAACTGGTGGTGCATGAGGAAACCGGCCTGCTCTACGCCTACGGTGACGTGGCGGCCCTGACCGCGTCGCTGCGTCGTCTGTTGTCCGATGCCGAATTGCGCCGCAGCATGGGCGAAGCCGGCCGCCGCCGGGTGGCCGAACGCTATTCCATCGAAGCCTATGTCGCCGGCGTGATGCAGGTGCTCGACGAGGCGGTACGGTGATCTACCTGCTGCTGACCTGGCTGATTGCGCCGCTGCTGTGGTTGCGGGCAGCTTTGCGCGGTGGGCAACGGACGAATCGCATTCTCGTCATCCAGACCGCCAAGATCGGCGACTTCGTGGCGACGACGCCGGTTTTCCGGGCCTTGCGCCGCCGCCTTCCCGGTACCGAAATTGTTGCCCTGTTGCACCCGGTGAATGTGCCGCTTGCCCGTCAGCTGGATAGCATCGACCACATCGTGACCTTGCCCGGGCATGGCTTCAAGGGCTGGGCCGGCAAGCGCTGGCTGCTCGACCAGCTGGCCGAGGGCTACGATGGCGTCTTGATCCTGAGCCCCAACCTGACGAATCTGTTGGTGCCGTTTTGGGCGGGCGTGCCAAAACGGGTCTCGGTGCTCGCCGACCGTCGGCAAGGTAGTGCCCGTCTCGCCTGGCCCTTCCTGAGCCATGGGGAACCGCATCGGGCGGGGCAGATGTTCCGCGAAACCGCCCTGCGGGCTTTGGCCGGGCTGGGCATCCGTGTGGATGAACCGCTCCTCGCGCTGCCCAACGAAATGCCGGGTGCCGCGAGCGGACAGGCAAAATTAGCGGCGCTCCAATCGCGCCTGCACCGACCGGTGGTGGGCTTCGGATTGGGGGCTGGCAACCGTATGAAGGCGCTCGATAGGGCGCAAATCGAAGCGCTGGCTGGCCAGATCGCCAGTCGCACAGCCGCGACACTGGTCCTGGTGGGTACCGATGCCGACCGGGCGGCGGCCGAAGTCCTCCGCGCCAGTCTGCCGCCAGACCGTGTCGTCGACACGACCGGACAATGGGCGCTCGACGAACTGCCGGTCCTGCTGGGCGCCCTCGACTGCTTCGTCGGCGTCGATTCCGGCGCTACCTACATGGCCGACGCACTGGGTGTGCCGGTCGTCGATTTCATGGGGCCGGCCGATGACCGTGACCAGCGCCCGATCGGTAACAAGGCGGTGGTGATCCGCAGCGCCGAGCCTTGCGCCCCCTGTTCGCACGCCTTCGATGCGCCCTATGCCTGCCATCTGGGGACGCGGGCCTGCATTGCCAACTTGCCCATCCCGACCGTTGTCGAATCGGTCGAGGCAATCCTGGCTTCCCCACATTCCGTTGCCGAGTGTCGACAATGAAACTTGCCGTTTTCAAGGATTATGGCGTCGGGCGTTACTTCGCCCAGCTCTTCGATTCGATTCCCGAGACGACCTTCTTCCTGTCGGAAAAGAACAAGTCCGGCCTCAATATCACGCCGCACCGGGTGCATCTGCTGACCAAACGGCAGCAGCTGCGTGACTACCTGACTTCGCCGCTCAAGGCCTGGTGCCGCCTGAAGGAAAACGACAACGACAAGAAGCGCGATTTCTTCTACCAGGAAGTCGAGCGTTCCGCCGCCAGCGGCGAATTCGATGTCGCGCTGACCGGATCCGATCGCTCGCTGCACACGCTCGCGTCGCTGAAGGCAAAAGGGCACCCGTTCAAGCTGGTGTACTGGATTCCCTTCACCATCCCCTTCGTCGACATGTTCGACCCGCGTTCGCTGGCCATACGCCAGGCGGCGTTTCCGCACGTCGACCTGTTCGTGGCGATTACCGATACCTGCCGCCGCGTGCTGTTGCTGGAAGGCATCCCCGAGGAAAAGATCGTCCACGTTTATCCGGGCATCGATACCGAAGTCTTCCAGCCGCGTCCGCAAACGAAGCAGGATGGCGTCTTCCGCATCCTGTTCGTCGGCAAGCTGGTCAGTTGGAAGGGCTGCTATACCTTACTCTACGCCGCCAAGGAACTGCTGCCGGACATTCCTAACCTGGAACTGACCTTTGTCGGCCAGGGGGCCCAGCGCCAAGGCCTGGAACAGGCGGCCGAACTGCTGGGCATCAAGGAGCGGGTGAAATTCACCGGCTTCCTGAAATACGATGCCCTGCCCGACATCTACGCCCAATCCGACGCCTTCGTGCTGCCGGCCCTGCCCGCGATCAACCTGGCCGAACAGTTCGGTTTCGTTGTTGCCGAGGCGATGGCTTGCGGGTTGCCGACGGTGGTGTCCCGCGTGGGAGGTCTGCCCGAGGTCGTCGGCGGGCGTGATGAACTGATTTTTACGCCGGGTGATTTCTGGGATCTGGCAGCCAAATTGCGCGCCATCCATGCCTCTAGGGCGCTGGCTGCCGAACTGGGTCAGCATTGCTTGACGCATGCGCAAACCCATTACGATGCCAAGCAGAATGGATTGGCACTGAAAGCGGTGCTTGAAAAGATGGAGCGGGGGCAATGAACGACGCAGCGCTGACGGGCAAGCCGGACCGGCTCGTGCAACTGACCCTGGGCCTGTGGTGGGTGCTTCTTTTCATCCAGCCTTTCGAAAAATTCGTGGCCGTGAAGTACCTGATGATGGTCGGCCTGCTGATTGCAGCGGTGCCGCTCGCCCTTCGCGCCGAGATACGCCAGCGCCTGCGCAGTCGCAACATCATTCTGGGCTTGGCGCTGGCCATTGTCGTCTGGTGCATCGCCGTGTCGGCGGCCAGCCCCTATCCCGCCGACAGTCTGCATGCCTTGCCGCGTGACCTGCTGCTGCAGGCAGAGTTGCTGCTGGTCGGCGGTTTGCTGGTGACCGGCCCGAAACAGGCGCGAACAGCATTGTGGATGATCATCGCCGGCTTCGCAGCGGTCAGTCTGCTATCCGCTGTCGAGGTGGCCTCGTATCTGAAGGATCATGCCTTGAGCGAAGGGCAGATTCCCCGTTCCCACAAGTCATTTTGGGGCGGTTACGCGACGATGGCCAGTTTCTGCCTGCCGCTGATCATCGCCTTTGCGGTATCGACTGCCAGCGGCATTCAGCAGCGCGTTCTGCTCGGCGTCCTCTGCCTGCTCGGTGTGGTCCTGGCCGGCCTGTACGGCTCGCGCAGCCCGCTGTTGGTGGTTGCTGTTGCAGTCGTCGTATTGTTCGGGCTGCTGCGTGCCTGGGAGGCGCTGGCTGTCGTTTTCCTGGTCATGGCCTTGAGTATCGGCTGGGTGGCTACGCAGAGCAATCTCGGCTACCTCGAAAAATACCGCTCACTCGCCCGGGCTGATACCTATGTCACCAACCAGGGCTTGAGCCTGCGCCTCGACGTGTGGTCCGGCGTGATCGAGCTGATCGAGGCACGGCCGGTGCTCGGTTATGGCTATGGCTGGAAGAAGCTGGCCTGGGCGATCAACGATGGTGGCTATGCAGAGCGCTGGAAAGCCACGGATCCGGGCAAGTCGGCTTATTTCCTCGGCGAAGAGACAACTGCCAGCTATGGCAAGGTCAATCCGCACAACTATTTCCTGCAGGTCGCCTTCGAGATCGGTATTCCCGGCTTGCTGCTGGTACTTGCCTTCTGGCTGGCCGTCTTTTGGCAGGGACTGAAAGGAATCGTGCGCGGACCGCTCGAACATCGGCGTCTGCGGGTGGTGATCCTGACGACGTTGCTCGCCTACCTGCTGAGCAATTTAGCCAACGGCTTCTGGGTCGGTGGGCTGGCCAATATGGCCTGTGCGCTGGTCGGTATCCTGGTTGGTCTGACGTTGACCGAGCAATCTGTCGTTGCCGGGGAGAGCAAATGAATATTCTGGTCATCCGCCGCGATAACATCGGCGATCTGGTGTGTACGACGCCGATGCTGGCGGCCTTGCGCAAGGCCATGCCCGATGCGTGGATCGGTATGCTGGTCAATCAATAC
>CAMKYP010000060.1 GCA_946477505.1 uncultured Dechloromonas sp.
CCTGCAACTGGTTCGAGCAGGGGAATCACCCGGATTTTCGCCTTTTGCAGCCCGAAGCGTTGAGTGAAGACGTTGATGCTGAAGACGGAAAGAAAAAACCCAGTCAGCAGATCACCATTGATCAGGTGCGCAGTCTCGATGAATTTTTCAATGTCGGTACACATCGTGGCGGATTGCGCATTGTGCTCGTCAATCCGACTGAGGCGATGAACCGGAATACTGCGAATTCACTTCTAAAAACACTTGAAGAACCTTCTCCAAGTACATTATTTTTAATGGTTTCAAGTGAACCCATGCGCTTGCTGCCGACGATTCGAAGTCGTTGCCAGGTCGTGCCGGTACCTGTTCCGCCAGCTAAAGTGGCTACCAAGGTTCTCACTGGTTGGCGTTGGCGGGCGGGGCGCCAGGATTGGCGCTTGATATGGCTAATTCTGGGCAGAATGCCTGGCTGGATTTGCTGGTCAGCCGCCTGGGAGCAGGGCGTGCTACCGATCCCCTCGGTATGGCCACCGAGCTTGAAAAGGCGCTCAAGGATAGCAAGGGAAAGTTGCTGCTGAAGCAGGTAGTCGAGGCGTTTCAGAAATGGATGGTCGATTTGAATCTCGCCAGAAACGGCTTGCCGGTGCGTTATTTTCTGCAGCATCAGGCCAAAATATCGGGGCTGGCTGATATGATTCCGCCTGCGCGCCTGATACAGTCGTATCGCGCAGCCCTCAACCGTCGTCAGGAAGCGGAGCAGCCTCTCAATGCCCGTCTGTTTCTGGAAGGCCTCTTTCTGGAATATCGAGCCCTGTTTGCCAATTGATCAACAATGAGTGAAGCCAAACCCGCTCCGCAGCGTCCGAGCGTTCTCTCGCTGAACATCAATTCCAAGTCGGCACTTTATGCGGCATTCATGCCTCATCTGAAAGCCGGCGGTATCTTCATTCCGACGACGCGTAGCTACAAGATCGGTGATGAAGTCTTCATGCTTTTGTCGTTGATGGATGATCCCGCCAAGTTGCCGATTGCCGGCACGGTGGTCTGGGTAACGCCAGCCGGCGCTCAAAACGGGCGTGCCCAGGGCATCGGTGTTCATTTCAATAATGACGAAAGCGGCCAAGAAGCGCGCCGCAAGATCGAAGGCTTGCTTGGTGGCGTCATGCAGTCTTCGCGCCCGACGCACACGCTCTGATCGACTGCATGCTGGTCGATTCTCACTGCCACCTGGATTTTCCCGACTTGGCCGGTCGGCTGCCCGAAATTATGCAGCGTATGCGCGAGAATCGGGTTGCCGCTGCTGTCTGTATCGGCGTCAATCTGGAGGATTTTTCGAAGGTGCTGGCGCTCGCCGAGGGGCAGTTCAATCTGTATGCGACGGTAGGCGTTCATCCGGAATTTACCGAGGTCGAGGAGCCGACGGTAGAACGCCTCATTGCATTGGCCGCGCATCCCAAAGTGATTGCCATCGGTGAAACCGGGCTGGACTACTATTGGCAGAAGGACAAGCCGGAGTGGCAGCGCGAACGCTTCCGAAACCACATTCGTGCCGCCAAGGCGTCTGGCAAGCCTTTGGTTGTGCACACCCGCGACTCGGCAGTCGATACCTTGCGCCTTATGAGGGAAGAGGGCGCCGATGCGGTCGGCGGGGTAATGCATTGCTTCACGGAAGACTGGACGGTCGCCACTGAGGCGCTCGACCTCGGTTTCCATCTTTCGTTTTCGGGCATCGTTACTTTCAAGAATGCGCTGACCGTCAAGGATGTTGCGCAAAAATGTCCACTTGATCGTTTGCTGGTCGAAACCGATGCCCCTTACCTGGCGCCGGTTCCCTATCGCGGCAAGCAAAACGAACCGGCCTACGTTCGTTACGTTGCTGAGGAAATAGCCCGCTTACGCTCCCTTTCGCTGGATGAGGTTGCGCAGGCGACGACAGAGAATTTTTCTCGTCTATTCAAAATCTCCTGTACCCCCCGATGAACATGAAAAATACACTATTGAGCGCATTGCTCACGTTGGCATTTTTTTCGAACGCTCATGCGGCAACTTATGACGATTTGATCGGTGCTGCAAAGTTGGGGGACAAGAGAGGTGTTGCGGAGTTGGTGGCCAGAGGGGCGTCGGTCGATACCACGGATATCGATGGCAACACCTTGTTGATGCTGGCTGCGCGCGATGGTCACGATGAACTGGTCGGCTACCTGATCGGTCAGCGTGCCAAGCTCAATGCGCGTAACTCGGCCGGTGATACGGCGTTGCGTCTTGCTGCCTTTCGCGGTCATCTCAAAGTGGTCGATCTGTTGATCAAGGCAGGAGCTCCCGTCAATATGAGCGGCTGGACGCCCGTGGCCTATGCGGCCTTCAGTGGTCATCTCGATATCGTCAAGCGCCTCATTGAGGCAGGGGCTGACATCAATCTGCCGAGTGAAAACGGCACCACGCCGCTGATTGCTGCGGCGCGCAGTGGTCATGCCAGTGTGGTCAAACTGTTGCTCGAGAAAAAAGCCAATGTTGCGTTGAAGCTGGATACTGGTGAGACAGCCTTGGATATTGCGCTCAAGGCCAGCAACACCGATATTGCATCGATGCTTCGCCAGGCTGGGGCTATGTCGGGGCGCACGGTAACGATCGAGGTACGCTAGCGATCTTGGTATTGCTGGGGGGCTGTTCCGGGGTATGCCTCGGTGTATCTGTCTTCACCAATCTGGTTGATGGGCGGCTATCTTGTGCCGCGGCATATCTATTTGGCATCATGGTTTTGCTGCTTGGTGCGAATGAGCTGTCTTTGCCTCTTCCCCAATTTCCGTTTTTATATCGAAGCTGTTGCAGGGTAATGGTCTAGCGAACGATTGCCGTGATGATGTCGATGTCACGCTCGCTGGATTTTTTTTCGTTGACTCCCGATGGGTTTTTGTTTTTCGCAACCGTTTGGGTTGTGGAGGGCTTGCGCTTGGCCTGCTCAGTCATTTGTGTCGAGGTGCGGGGGGGCTTGTGGGGGGGGCTTTGCGGCTGCTGCGGATACTTTGCGTCGGCAAGGCTGGTTTGGGTTGGTTTTTCTTCAGTTGCCGCGGATTGCGCGGTTTTCTGGTCGGAGACGCTTGTTTTTTGGGGTTCTTCACGAATTGTCGCGGCAGAGGGTGTTGCCGGCATGGCCGACAAGGCAGGCTTTCTTATATTGTCCGTTGAAGAATCTACCGGGGCTCCCTTGGGGGTTGCTGCTCCTGTCGATGTTGTTGAGGCTTGCTGAGCCGGGGTTGGCTTTGCTTCGACTGATGCTGGTTGCGTTGCTGGTTGAGTGACGATCCAGTAGGCGCTTCCCAGGATGAGCAGTGCCAAACCACTCCAAATGGCAGGTTTGCGCAGCAAGGGCTCGGAGTGCAGTTTTGCGTATTGAGGGTCCAGGTCTTTTAGGATGCTCATCGTGGCTCCTTGGTATGTTTTTTGAATATGAAAATTGATTGTTAAATAGTTTATTTTCGATTGCAAAATCAATTATAAACAGTCGACCATGATTTCATAAAGAAAACCATTTGTATTAAAATAGTACAAATGGCTAATGCCACGATTTGCGCACTGCATTTGGGGGCGCGGGGTATGGCGGTTTATGAAGGTTGTACGTGGTCGCTGCTACGGTATTTGTCTATTTCCTGCTTGTGGTGCTGGGGGTCGTGCTGGTTGTGTTTCCGGTGCATCGGGAGCGCATGCTTGCGTTTTTCTCGTTGATGCTCGGCGTCGGGGTGCTTCCTTTTGCACGGAAAGCCAGCCGCTGCATCGTCGGGTTTATGGATGTCGGTCGGAAGGTCAGATGTGCATTCCGCGGGGTCGGACGCTTTGCTGTAGAGAATCCCTTTTTGGCTGCTGGCGCCTTATTCCTGCTAGGGGCTCCGTCGTTGCTGGCTCTTGCCGTGCATCGGCCGGCTGTGTTCGATTTTTCCGAGGTCAGTCGCGGTACCGATCGGCAGATTGCCGTGCTGCTGGAAGGTGAGCAGCTTGTTCCGCCGCCGCCCTTGCCGCCCGAGGTTTTTACAACCCGCGAAGTTGAAATGGTTCGTCCGGATGTGATTCATGCCAGTCGCAACTGGAGCTTGCTCGATGCGGAATTTACGCAGCGTT
This sequence comes from uncultured Dechloromonas sp., assembly GCA_946477505.1. Classification (GTDB taxonomy): domain Bacteria; phylum Pseudomonadota; class Gammaproteobacteria; order Burkholderiales; family Rhodocyclaceae; genus Azonexus. Next base: position 4,093 of record CAMKYP010000060.1, read on the forward strand.
TGCTGGTTGTTTTCAAACTGATGAAGGAGCGCCATGGATACGAAATGGTGCTCATCGAAGGGTATCGCAGCCCGGAACGCCAGGCCCGTCTGTTTGAGCAGGGAGGGCATGTGACCCAGGCCGGGGCGAACATGAGCTACCACCAATATGGCCTGGCCGCGGATTCGGCTTTTTTCAAGGACGGGAAGATCGTGATTTCCGAGCGTGATCCGTGGGCCATGCGGGGGTATCAGCTATATGGGGAAATTGCCGCACAGGTGGGCCTGACTTGGGGAGGCAACTGGAAGATGCAGGATTACGGGCACGTCGAACTGCGTCGGCCCGGGGTTCTCACACGAGCAGCGGGGCAATGATGTGGTCGTTGCCATTGGCATGCGTATAGATCGAGAGGCACTTGATGAGCAGAGCATTTATTTTGCTGGGTGACAAGACTGACCATGGCGGTGTTGTCATTTCGGCTTCCGAGACCAGTGATTGCGACGGCAAGGGCATCGCCCGCGTCGGGGACAAGGTGACTTGCCCCAAGAAAGGGCACGGAAGTGTGACCACGATCGTGACGGGCGATGCCACTGCGTTGATCGACGGGCGTCCGGCAGCGCGTCACGGCGACAAGACGGCGTGCGGCGCAACGCTGATCGCCAGCCAGTCGCTGACAACCGATTAATCGCAACAGGCGACAAGATGCGCTCTACAGCCTTGAAGATTATCGGTGGCAGCCTGTTGACCTTGGCATTGGTCTGGGCACTGGTGCTTGGCTGGTGGCAGTCCAACGACTATGAGCCCAGCAAGCTCGATCTCGGGTTGTATCTGGTCGCTTTGCCTTTGGCGCTGGTTGGCGGATATCTCCTGCTGAGAGGCTTCATCGATCATTTGAAATCTCCCGCGACGCCGGTGCCGCCGCAGGCCCCTTCTTTACGCGACGACGACCCGTTGGCGCTGGCGGCAGCAAAATCGGAGGCCGCCGAGCGCAGTTTTGCGATCGGTGTGATTGATGGTTTTGTCGTCACCTCAGTCGGTGCTTCTGTGGACGAGCTGTTGACGGCCGTCGAGGAGGGCAAGCGGCCAGAGCCCAGTTCGCGCCTGACCGATGAATCAGGTTTTCCGGTGTTCCTCGCCGAAGTGCCGGATCTGGATGCCGATGCAATGCGTGAACTTGCTCAGTTGGAGAAGTTCTCCAGTCACGAGTCGATCATGCGTTCGTTTGCTTTGCTCGAACGGCTGTTGGAGACAGTGAGTGAGCGGCTGCCAGACATTCTTGAGCGAGCGGGTGATACGATGGCGCTGAGGGCGGTCTGGATCGTGCCGGCGGCCTGGAAAAATAAGGATCTTCAGGTCATGAAGGCCTGGCTGCAGGCCGGGTTGTCTTCATTGCCGGAAAAACTCCGGCCGGAAATATCGATGGTGCCGGTGACCGGCGAGCTTGAGGCCTTGCGGGTCTTGGACGATATCAACTTGCGCATCAATCGCGATCCTTCAAGTCAGGAATTGACCTTGTTGCTTGGTGCCGTATCGGATGTCGATGAACAGGGTGTTGCCCAAAGAGCCGGTAACAACCGTTTGTTTACATCCGAGCACCAACAACGACAGATCCCTGGCGAGGGCGGGTTTGCCATGTTGCTGGCCAGCAAAGCCCTGATCGACCGATTGCAGTTGAGTGATTGCGTCCTGATTTCCCGGGTCAGCATGGGGGCTCGCGACAGACCCGTCGATTCGGGGGGGCGCGTGAGTGGCAAGCTGATCAACCAGTTGACCACAGGGTTGCTTGACGTGACCGGGGTCGAGCATTCAACGATCAAAACAGCTGTTCTCGATACCGATCACCGTGCCAACAATTTGACGGAAGCCCTGGAGGGACTGGGGTCGGGCTTCGAGCACCTCGATCCGATCAAGGATTGTCCCGCTATCGGTGCGAGCGTGGGCGATCTGTCTCCCATTGGCGGATTGGTGGCGCTGACTTGTGCCAAGGCCAAGGTTCTCGCCACCGAGTCTCCCGTGTTGTGCATCAGCAACCAGCATCATCTTGGGCGCGCAGTGATTCTCGCACTGCCCATTCCGATAGAAGCCGATATCAATACCGGCAGCATTTGAGTAAAGCAAAACTACGATGTCTCGACTCCGCAACTTGTTGACCGATTCCCGGTTTCTTTCCTTCGTCGGTGTAGCTGCCGTGGCGGCCTTCTTCTTTTTGGGGGCGAAAACGCTCAAGGTGGCGATGATCTGGGCTGCGATTGCCAGCCTGGTGATCTTGGCCTTGTGGGGGGGCGTCTGGCTTTACCGCCGCCGCAAATCCCGCCAGGCCGGCGAGGCCATTGGCTCGATGCTCGAGCAACAGGCTGATTCAGCGACCAAGCGGGGCGGTGGTGCTTCCGCAGCAGAGATACAGGCGCTTAAACAGCGTATGCAGGAAGCGGTCAAGACGATCAAGACCTCGAAACTCGGGCAGATGTCGGGGGCAGAAGCGCTTTACGAACTTCCGTGGTACATGACCATTGGCAACCCGGCTGCCGGAAAAAGCACGGCGGTGGTTAATTCTGGTTTGAAGTTTCCTTTCGACGATGGTGGCGATGCCATCATCAAGGGAATTGGGGGAACGCGGAATTGCGACTGGTTCTTCACGACTGAAGGCATCCTGCTCGATACCGCCGGGCGTTATTCGGTGCATGAAGAGGACCGCGAGGAGTGGCTGGGCTTTCTGGGCCTGTTGAAAAAGCATCGCCCGCGCGCGCCGATCAACGGCATCATCGTGACGGTCAGCATTGGTGAACTGATGGGAAATGCGCCGAGTTTCGCGATCAATCTGGCCAAAAGCCTGCGTCAGCGGGTTCAGGAACTGACGGAAAAACTGGAGGTGTTTGCACCGGTCTATGTGCTCTTCACCAAGGCCGATCTGATCCCGGGTTTCCATGAATTCTTCCTTGACCTCGATTGGAACGAACGCGACCGCGTCTGGGGGGCGACGATTCCCTATGAGCAAGCAGGCGGTAACGAATTGATCGCACTATTCGACCGTCACTTCGATGAGCTCTACGAGGGGCTGCGCGCCATGAGCGTCGCCCAGATGTCGCGCCTGCAAAGCGAAAACACTCCGCCGGGGCTGCTCACCTTTCCGTCGGAATTCGCTTCGATCAAGCCGGCGCTTAAGGCTTTCATCGCCACGCTGTTCGAAGACAATCCTTTCCAGTTCAAACCGATTTTCCGCGGCTTTTACATCACTTCGGCGACTCAGACCAACGACATCAAGCCAGTGGTCAGTGACCGCATCCTGCGGAAGTTCTCACTGCAGGGCGCGGGTAACGGCCAAGTTCGTACAGCGCTCAGCCATGGCTACTTTCTCAAGGAGCTGTTCTCCAAGGTGATTTTTCCGGATCGCAACCTGGTTCGCCAGCATACGACCCGGAGCAAGACCCGCCTGCGCCAGTTTGCCGTACTCGGAGCCTTGTGTTGCCTGGGGCTGGCTCTGGGTGGCTGGAGCTGGTCGTATGTCAATAACCGCAGCCTGCTCGCCAACGTCGAGCAGGATGTGGCCAAGGCGATCAAGATTCAGGAAGGGCGAATCGACTTGCAATCCCGCCTTGAGGCGCTGGAAATCATTCAGGATCGCCTGGCGCAGCTCGAGCAATTCAACAGTGAACATCCCATTTCCATCGGCCTCGGCATTTATCAGGGCGAACGGATGGCCGATCACTTGCGGCGGGAATATTTCTCGGGGGTCGGCAATATCATGCTATTGCCCGTGAAGGAGAATCTCGAGGCTTTCCTCAACGAGGTCAATGCGCAGGGTGATCGCCTCAAGCCACAGGCCGCCAGTGCCGCCAAGCCCGTGCGCACCAAGCAGTACAAGGATGCTTCGCCGGCCGATGTCGAGGACGGATACAACGCGCTGAAGACCTATCTCATGCTTTCCAGCCGCGATCACGTGGACGTCGGGCATTTGTCCGACCAGATAACCCGTTTCTGGCGCGGCTGGCTGGAGGCCAATCGCGGCACCATGACGCGCGAGCAGATGATCCGCTCGGCAGGCCGCATCCTGACCTTCCATCTGGAGCATGCAACGCATCCCGAGTGGCCGACCATCGCCAACAACCTGGTTCTCGTCGACGAGGTACGCGACAAGCTGCGCCAGGTGGTTCGCGGGATGCCTGCGGCCGAGCGGGTGTATGCGGAAATCAAGGCGCGTGCGTCGACCCGCTTCGCGCCATTGACCGTCGCCAATATCGTCGGTCCCGACAATGCCGCCCTGGTCGCTGGCAGCCACGTGGTTTCCGGTGCATTCACCGTCGAGGCATGGCGGGAGTACGTGCAAAACGCGATCAAGGATGCGGCAACCAACGAGCAAAGCAATGCCGACTGGGTGCTGCAGACATCGACAAAGGACGACCTCACGCTGGAGGGCAGCCCCGAGCAGATTCAGAAGTCCCTTATTGCCATGTACAAACGCGACTACACCGAGGAGTGGAAGTCGTTTGTACAAGGTATCAGCGTGGCTTCTTTCGAAACCTTCCCGGAAGCCATTGCGGCGATGGATCGCCTGGGCGATCCCCAGATGTCACCGGTGGGCACGTTGATCAAGGTGGTTTTCGACCAGACGGCGTGGGATAACCCGGCCATGGCAAACCTCGGGCTGGAGCGCGCGCAAAAAGGCTTTGTCGAGTGGTTCAAGCGTTCTGTCCTGCAAATGTCGCCGAGTCGCGTCCAACTGGACGTTAACGTCTCGGCCAAGCAGACCGAGATTCCGATGGGGCCCATCGGCAAGGAGTTTGCCGGTTTCGGACGGCTGGTGATTCCGCGCGACAAGGCAGACCCCTTGGTTGATACCTATCTCAAGCAGCTCTCCAAGGTCAGGACCCGCCTGAACCAGCTCAAGAACCAGGGCGACCCGGGCCCGGGGTCGCTGAAGCTGATGCGGGAAACCATCGATGGCAACGGTTCGGAAATGGCCGATACGCTGCGTTTCGTCGATGAACAGATGCTCACCGGCCTTCCCGACAATCAGCGCGCCGTTCTGCGTCCATTGCTGGTCAGGCCGTTGCTGCAGTCCTACGCGGCGATCATCAAACCTGCCTCCGAAGAGTTGAACAAGACCTGGGAGGCTCAGGTATTCGAGCCGTTCAACCGCAAGCTGGCGATCAAGTACCCCTTTGCCGCGAAGTCGAATATCGAAGCATCGCCCACCGAGATTGCGCAGATGTTCGGCCCCGACGGTGCTATATCCAAGTATGTCGAATCGTCGATGGGGTCCCTGGTCGTTCGTCGTGGCAACACCATCACACCGCGTACCTGGGGTGATCTGGGCATTACCCTGCAGCCGGAGTTCATGAACGATTTCGCGCGCTGGGTATCGCCGCTAGACGGGGGCGCGGCAGCCGATTCCGGCGGCGGGGGCGGTGCAGCCCAGGCGCAGACGGTTTTCATGCTCAGGCCGCAAGCTGCCCCCGGAACAACTGGCTATGTCATCGAAATCGACGGCCAGAAGCTGAACTACCGCAACGGTGTGGCGCAGTGGGCCAATTTCGTATGGCCGAATGCAGCAGGGGTGCCTGGTGCCAAGATCGTGGCGACCACCTTCGAGGGGCGGATTGTCGAAGTTGTGAATATTCCGGGACGCTTCGGTCTCGAGAAGATGATCAATTCGGCCAAGCGCACGCGCCTGTCGGATGGTTCCTTCCATTTGACGTGGCTGGCGGAAGGCGTTGAGGTCGGTATCGACCTCAAGGTGGTCAGCAGCGCCCAGGTCCAGTCAGGCGAAGGCGCTACGGGGCAGCGCGGTCTGGCCGGCTTGATCCTGCCGCGGAGCGTGGCTGTCGGCAAGGTGGGCAAACCGGTGGAGCAGGTGGCCGAATCGACTGAGCACCAGGCGATGGCTGGCCAGCAAGCCGGGATGGCTGGAGGTGCACAATGAGCACCATTGTGAATTCTTCAGCAACCTGCTTCGGCAAGATTCCCTCGCGCGGCGATTTCGTCAAGGGGGCAGGGCAGCACCAGTTGATTAGCGTGCTTGATCGCTGGGTATCCCAGGGAATGGAGCGCCTGTCGGAAGATCCGCGCTGGAAAATGGCCTACGATAATGCCTGTGCGGTCGATTTTGCCTTTGTCGGTGCGCGCAGCAGGCTTTCTGTCGTCGGGCATTTGCGACCGAGCCTGGATTCTTCGGGGCGCCGCTTCCCCTTCATTACGGCTGCAACCATCGAGCGTGACGATGCCTTGATTTTCCGCTGCGCCCCCGTCGGGCTTTCCCATTCGTTCGGGGCGCTCGCGGCCATTTCGGAGGTAGGTGTTCGCGGCGGAGAGGTTGCCGATCTGCTGGGCGAACTGGAGAGCGTCAACTGCGCTGCCGACTTCGAGGCCGCCGTGCAAAGCGATCCATTGGGAAATTTCGTCCGCAGAAGCAGTCTGGAATCCCTCGCCACCTTGATCGGAGCACCGGATGTTGATTCCGTGAGGCGGATCATCCTGGCCATCGGGTTATTGATGCGACCCGCCCTGGGGCAGGGCAACCTTGCCATCGACAAGGAAATCGTTCTTCCTCTACCCAGCGACGAGCGTAACCGAAACCTGGTGGCCGGTTTGTGGCTCTATATGCTGACCGCCTTTCTGCGTCGGACGATGGTTGAGTTGCAGTTCATCATCGAGCGGCGCCCCGACAGCCCACGGTTGATCATCGGATTCAATGGTTCCTCACCCGCGCCCCTGGTCGCTGCCTTGTCGCCCGATACCTCGGTTGAGCGGATCATTCCCTTGCTTGACCCGGAATGGATCGAGGAGCAGGCGGAGGTGGTCAACGACTACGGTGTGGCCAAGCTTTCCGCCTATCTGGCGCAACCGCATGTCTCCCTGGAACAGGCCATCTCTACCTTCCGCGAAGTATTTCTGGGCGAATGATCATGAAACTCACCCCATTGCTTATTGCCGGCTCTCTCTTCTTTCACATCTCGACCTGTGCCCAGGCCAACCCGGCAACAGCCAGGCAGAGCGAGGATCAGGGCAAGGTGGTTGCCAGCGGCAGCGTGCCCGACGAGGCGTCGCGTGCGGCGATCCTCGCCCGGCTGCGCGAGCTCTATGGCACGCAAAACGTCGTAGACCGACTGGAGGTGGGGGGCGTGGTCCCGCCTCCCAATTGGTCGGAGAACATGACCAAGATACTGACGCCCAACCTGAAACAGGTGCATAAGGGGCAACTGCAGGTGAGTGGTACGCAGATCGTGCTCAAGGGCAACGTAGCCAATGAAGCCTTGCGGCAACAGGTGGTCAGTGAGATTGCCACCTCGCTCAACCCGACCTATTCCATCGATAACGGGCTGATCGTTGCGGCTGGCGAAGCACAGGGCGTCCTCGACAAGACCCTCTCGAACCGTGTTGTCGAGTTCGAGAGCGGTGCGGCAACCCTGACGCCGACAGGGCGAGCCATCCTGGATGAAATGGGGGGGGCAATCAAACAGATCGGGACCCCAAAGATTCAACTGATCGGCCACACCGACAGCCAGGGCAATCGTCAGGCCAACGTCGCGCTCAGCTTGGCGCGCGCCAATACCGTGCGCAATTATCTGATCGAAAAGGGAATACCGGCCGAGACGTTGAGCGCATCCGGCGCCGGGCCCGATCAGCCCGTTGCCTCCAATGACACGGTTGAAGGCCGGGCGAAAAACCGTCGAATCGAGTTCCGCCTGGCCGGACGTTGATGCTGTCCGGCAGGGCAGCAGCCACTGCTGAACAGCGTCAATTCATGTCATTGCGCTCGGGTTCGACGCCAAGCAATTCTTCCATCCGCAATAGCGCGCTGTCGTCCTTGACGACGGTGCGCAGCCATTCATGCAATGGCATCGTGCCCCATTTGGCAGCTTTTTCGGCCAGATAGGCCACAGGACTGTGTGGTTCCGTGCGCCGGAAAAAAGCCGCGATCTCCTGCAGTTGGCTAATTGCCTGGGCACGTGAGCGGATCGGGCCGGTGCCAGCTTCGAGCGGTTCGCCGATGGTCGGTTCGCGCCGTTCGATCTGGGGACTACCAGTAACGACTGGGAGGCCTGGCGTCGCAGGGGAACTGCTGCCCGCGTGACGTTGGTAGAAGTGGGCGAGGTCGTCGAGCACTTCGAAGCTTTGTCCAAAGGCGGGTGCATATTCACCCATCCGTTCATCGAGCAGGGCCTGGAGATGCTTGACGGCTTCGCGCACCCGTTCGGTGTTGCGCAAGCTATCGGCGAACCACGTCTTGGGTGTTTCCTTGACCGCCGCCTCGAACTGTTCGAGCGATACGTGGGCACTACGGGCGATTTCCTCGGCCTGGCCCGGGTTGCGTTCCATCTGCTTGGCCGTGGCCCGTGCGGAATCGTTGTCCAATAGCGAGAAATTGCCCTTTGCCGAGTGGGTCAAGGGCGTTTCGCGCAAAAGGCGTGGGGTTTGATTGGCAAGCCAGTCCAGCACTCCGGTTCGCTGTTCAATATCGCCATCTTCCGGTTGTGGGTGAATGTCGTTCCAGAACGCCTCGCAAAGCTGGGCAAGCAGCGCATAGCCGTCGGCCAGGCCGCTCAATCCGGCAATCTTGCTGCGTGCCTCGATCAGCCAGCAAGCAACGCGCAAATCCTTGGACTTGTTGATCAGGATGTCTTCGCAAACCCGGGCAACACCTTGCCAGTCGGCCTCCTTGACATCGGTAACCCATTCTCCCTGCGAGAGCGAAGGGTCATCGAAGCGACGTGCTTCCTGGATCTGATCGAATTCGGCCGAATAGATGAGGTCTTCCCCGCAAGGGCCATGCTTTGATGCCAAGGGAGATGTAATAGGCAAGTGATCCATGTTTCGAGGCGGTATTTGAAATTGGCATAGTTTAATAGCATATTGTGCCAAATGTCCCGGTGTGCTTAGCGATCTGTCGAATGAGGGGCTGAAATCATCCAAGAAATTCATGGACGGCATGTTTGTTGGGGCAGGCTCCAGGGTTTGAATGGGGCTTTTAGCCAATCATCGGATCATCCGGAATGAATAAATTTTCTTTCAGCGATCCGTGATCGTCACGTAAAATTGCATGCTATTTGAATTGTTGGCAGCAGCTTTCCCGCCGGTACAACCAAACCCTACAGTCCGACACCATGGATATCCCCTTCCTCTCCACGACCCGTCTCTACGAACTTCACTGGCGTGACGGTTCCGGCCCCGACATGCCGGTTGAAGCCTGGTGGGGCAGGGAGGCGCTCTCGGCGGGTTTTGAGTTTTGCATTGATCTGCTCTCCACCGATGCCCACCTCGAACTCAAGCGCCTGCTGGGCCGTTCCGTCACGCTCGACACCCGCCTTTCCGACGGCGGCCGGGC
>CAMKYP010000061.1 GCA_946477505.1 uncultured Dechloromonas sp.
ACTCACACGTCAAGAGCGATGCCCTGCGTTCGAGCAACTCGGCAAGCAACGCCAAATCCAACAGCGACGGGGAAATCGAACTGTTCTGACTGATCGGTCCAGTCAGCCGGCTGCTCAAGCCACCCGCACTCCCTGAGGCATCCGGCGCTCAGAGCCCGCGCAAGAACTCCGCGACAGCCCTCGCCTCGTCGACACTCAGGCGCTTGGCGATATCCTGCATCTGGGCGTTGTCGTTGGTACGCTTGCGTTCATCGAAAAGGCTCAGCTGGGTTTCGATATACAAGGTGTGTTGCCCGGCAATTCGGGGCAAGTTATCCGAACCGGCACCGCTCTCACCGTGACAATCGCGGCACGGCAGCAAGCCCTTGTCCGGATTCCCCTGCGTGTAAAGCCGCTCTCCCACCACCCGCATGCCACAGTGGGCCGATTTGCCGCGACTCGGTTGCTGGTGGCTGAAGAAATGTGCCGCGGCGCGCATGTCGCCATCGCTCATGTCGGCAATGACATTGCGCATGTCGTTGCTCTCGCGCTCCCCGGCCTTGAAGTTGCGCAACTGCTTGAGCAGATAGGCTTCATTCTGGCCGGCCAGCTTGGGATAGAGCGGGCTGGAACTGTCGCCCGTCGCACCGTGGCACAAAAAACACTTGCCCATAACCAGCGCTTCGCCGCGCTACATCAGTGAGGCTTCCTCAGCCGCCAGCACCGGCAGGGCACCGACGGCCAGCAGCAAGGCAAGAAAGCGCATCAGGACTTGCCGGTACTCCCGAAACCGCCGTCACCGCGATGGCTGGCGTCGAAATCGTCCACGATGTTGAAACCGACTTGCAGCACCGGCACGATCACCAACTGCGCAATTCGATCGAGCGGATTGATGGTGAAGCCGGCATGCCCGCGATTCCATACTGAAACCATCAACTCGCCCTGGTAATCGCTGTCGATCAAACCGACCAGATTGCCGAGCACGATGCCGTGTTTGTGGCCCAGACCGGAGCGCGGCAGGATCATCGCCGCCAGTCCCGGATCGGCCAGGTGGATCGCCATTCCGGTCGGCACGAGGGTGGTTTGCCCCGGCTCGACATGCAACGGTCCGTCGATGCAGGCACGCAGGTCGAGGCCGGCCGATCCGGGCGTCGCATACTGCGGCGGGGTCTCGCGCAAACGGTTATCGAGAATCTTGACGTCAATTTGATGCATTACATTTTTCCTGTTAACAATTGGGCAATGTGCTCGATCAACTGCCGGGCGAGCATGGATTTGGGCGCCGGCGTCAGCGGATGCGTCCCCTTGTCATCGAACAACACCAGCCGGTTGTTGTCGCCACCGAAGCCGTCCTGGATCAGGTTGCCGGCAATCAGCGGAATATTCTTCTTGCGCCGCTTGGTCTGCGCGTACTCTTCGAGATTGCGGCTTTCAGCCGCAAAACCGACGCAGAACGGGCCATTCTTCAGGGCGGCGACTTCGGCCAGAATGTCCGGATTTTCGATCAATTCGATTGGCGGAATGCCGCCGGTGTCCTTTTTCAACTTGTGCTCGGCAGCGTTATTCACACGGTAATCGGCCACCGCCGCCACGCCGACAAAGACATCTGCGGACGCTGCGCGTGCCATCACGGCCGCATGCATGTCGAGCGCGCTCCGCACTTTGACCCGCTCGACACCCTGCGGCACCGGCAGGTCAACCGGCCCGGAGACCAGCGTCACGTCGCCACCCGCCTGCCGAGCAGCACGGGCCACGGCATAGCCCATGCGGCCGGACGACAGGTTGGTAATCCCGCGCACCGGATCGATGGCTTCGAAAGTCGGCCCTGCTGTGATCAGTACCCTGCGGCCGGCCAGAACCTTCGGCGCGAAGAAGGCGACGAGCTCCTCGACGATTTCCTCCGGTTCGAGCATGCGACCGGCACCAACCTCGCCGCAGGCTTGCTCACCGCTAGCCGGACCGAGGATCTGCACCCCGTCGGCCTGCAACTGGCGGACGTTTCGTTGAGTGGTCGGGCTCTCCCACATCTGGCGGTTCATCGCCGGTGCCACCAGCAGCGGGCAATCGCGGGCCAATACCATGGTTGCCAGCAAATCGTCGGCCATACCATGGACAACGCGGGCCAGAAAATCGGCCGAAGCCGGCGCGACCACGATCAAATCGGCCGCACGCGACAGGTCGATATGCGCCATGGCATTCGGCATGCGCGCGTCCCATTGATCGAGATACACCGGTTTCCCGGACAATGCCTGGAAGGTGGTCGCCGTCACGAAATGGGTCGCCCCCTCTGTCATCGCCACTTGGACGTCGGCCCCTTGCTTGCCCAACAGGCGGACCAGTTCGGCTGCCTTGTAGGCGGCAATGCCGCCGGTTACACCAAGGACGATGCGCTTACCCTGTAATTCCATTGTCTTACCGTTAGAATTGGATTCCGCACATTCTACTCTTGGAAAGAAAATGGCGATCACCGACTGGCCGGAAGGCGAACGACCGCGCGAACGGCTGCTTGCCCACGGCCCGGCTGCACTCTCCGATGCCGAGTTGCTGGCCATTTACTTACGCGTCGGCGTGCGCGGCAAAAGTGCGGTCGACTTGGCCCGCGATCTACTGAATCGCTTTGACGGCAAGCTCGGGGTACTGGTCGAAGCTTCGCTTGAAGAATTGGCCAGCGTAACAGGTATCGGCATGGCCAAGGCAGCCCAACTGAAAGCCAGCTTCGAACTGGCCCGCCGTGCCCTGACACAGGAAATGGGCAATCGGGACAACTTCACGTCACCCGGCAAGGTCCGCGATTGGCTGCGATTGAAGCTCGCCCACCGGCCGCAGGAAATTTTCATGGCGCTGTGGCTCGACGCCCAGAATCGACTGCTGAAAGCGGAGGAATTATTCACTGGATCGCTGACCCAGACTTCGGTCTACCCGCGGGAAGTGGTCAAGGCCGCGCTTTCCCATAATGCAGCTGCGGTCATTCTGGCGCATAATCACCCCTCCGGTGTCGCCGAACCGTCCAGAGCCGACGAGATGCTCACTCGCTCGTTGAAGGAAGCGCTGGCCATGGTCGATGTCAAAGTCCTCGATCATTTCATCGTCGCCGGCACGACCCCGCCGCTATCGTTCGCCGAGCGCGGCCTGATATGAAAATGCAGAAACCCCTTGATCCCATTCAGGACTTTTGGTTATACTCACGGGCTTTCTTCTAGCGAATTCTGGAGCACCATCATGGCGCGAGTCTGCCAAGTAACGGGTAAAGCCCCGATGGTTGGGAACAACGTTTCCCACGCCAACAACAAAACGAAGCGCCGCTTCCTGCCGAATCTGCAGTATCGTCGTTTCTGGGTCGAAACTGAAAACCGCTTCGTACGCCTGCGCGTTTCCAACGCCGGCCTGCGCATCATCGACAAGAAGGGCATCGAAGTCGTTCTGGCCGATCTGCGTGCCCGCGGCGAAGTCTGATTAAGGAAGGATACGAAAAATGGCTAAAGGCGGTCGCGAAAAGATCAAGCTGGAATCCACGGCTGGCACCGGACACTTCTATACCACCTCCAAGAACAAGCGCACGACGCCTGAAAAACTGGAGTTCATGAAGTACGATCCGAAGGCCCGTAAGCACGTCGCTTACAAGGAAGTGAAGCTGAAGTAATTCAGCCAACTCCGGCATTCGACAAACCCGCCTTTCGGCGGGTTTTGTTTTTTCAGTCCCGGAACCGACTCCGGAAGAGCAGGATGGCGTAAGCCACGATACCGGCGAAAATAACAGCCGACCAGTTAGCCATCGACATCCCAAGGAACTCCCAGTCCCGGCTGGTACAGAAGCCAGTCGCCAGGAACAGGGAAGGCATCTGCATGCCCAGCCAGTCAACCAGACTCTCGATGACATTCGGATCGGTAAAACTGCACTCCGGCGCCAGATGCGGGTAAGCCTGCATCCAGGTCTGATAGGCAGCGACGCCCAACCCGAACCCAGCCAGCGCAAGCGTCAGCGCCGACCAGAGCAGACGCCCCGACGGCATAACCCATCCCAGCAAGCCGACTACGCCTATGACGATATAGAGCAGGCGCTGAAAGATACAGAGGGGGCACGGCGCCAAACGCAACAGATTCTGCAACTCCATTCCAATGGCGACCAGCCCAAGACAACCGACCCCCAATGTAGCAAACCACGCCCGGACGGGCACTTTTGACCAAATCATTGACAAGCTTCCTAGAAGTAACCAACGAACATTCTAAGCCAGCTCAAGGCGTATGCACCGCCCTTCGATCATACGGACATCGCCAGGGCAGACTGGACCCGGGCCCGGACGACCGTTAAGATTACCGGATGAACACACGCATACTTCTTGTCGAAGACGACGAACGGCTGGCCGAACTGACCGCCGAATACCTCACCAAAAACGACCTGCAAGTCGCCATCGAGCCGCGCGGCGATGTCGCCGAGGCACGTATCTTGGCAGAGCAGCCTGATCTGGTCATTCTTGACGTCATGCTCCCGGGCAAGGACGGCTTTGAAGTCTGCCGTTCCGTGCGAGCCCAGTACCGCGGCGTGATCCTGATGCTCACCGCCCGCGACGAGGACTTCGACCAGATTCTCGGCCTTGAGATGGGGGCCGACGATTACATTGCCAAGCCGGTTCAACCCCGCGTCCTGCTCGCCCGCATCAAGGCCCTGCTTCGCCGCCTCCCCTCGCCCGGCGACACACCGGCTGGCGAAGCCGACAAAATGATCTTCGGCCAGTTCCGTATCAGCCAGGCGACACGCACCGCCACGCTGGCCGGCCAGGGCATCGACCTGACCACCGCCGAATTCGACCTGTTGTGGCTGCTCGCTACACATGCCGGCAATGTCCTGTCGCGCGACGACCTGCTGCAAGAATTGCGCGGCATCGGTTTCGACGGTTTGGATCGCTCCATCGATGCCCGCATATCGCGATTACGCAAGAAGCTGAACGACGACCCGGAAAATCCGACCCGCATCAAGACCGTACGCGGCAAAGGCTACCTGTTCAGCAAACATGACTGGAACTGATTCGCCAGCCGAAGAGAAGCCGGCCAAGGACCATAACCAGGGACTCGCTCGTTCGCTGTTCCGCGTTTCGCTGCCGCGCTGGCGGGGCAGCCGTTATAGCCTGTCGCGGCTGTTCTTCAATTTCTACCTGCTGGCCATGGGCTCGTTTGTGGCCATCGCCTTCACAGCCGACTTTGTCATCTCGACCGCCCAGCGCGGCATTACCGACGACTACGCCCGCCGCTTCATGCGCGGCACGATCACCCTGATCGAGGATGAATTATTCCGCCATCCCCGCCGCGAATGGCAAAAGAAAGTAGGCGAGCTCGACGAAAAATTTTCCTATAACCTGGGCATCGTCGAGCGCATCTCGCTCGACCGTACCCTGACCCCCTCTCAGGTCAGCAAGCTGGACGCAGGCGATATTGCCATCGATCATGATGGCGACATCATGTACCACCGCCTGGGAACTTCCAGCCTCGTCCTGGTGGTGGGGCCACTCGCCTCCGGCCGAAATCCTGAACTGGCCGATCGCCTGCCTCTGGAACTCCGCCTCCGCCTCCTGACCTGGAGCCTGATCGGCGTCATTTTCGCAATCGCACTGTGGTTTTGGATTCGCCCCGTCTGGCGCGACCTCGAAACGCTGCGCCAGACTGCTCGCGATCTGGGTGATGGCCATTTCGACGCCCGCTCGCCGGCCGCCAAGACGCAGTTGTTCGCACCGCTCTCCGACACGATGAACAGCATGGCCGACCGCATCCGCCAATTGCTGGTCACCCATCGGGAACTATCCTGCGGCATCTCGCATGAACTGCGTACCCCCATCGCTCGCATGCGTTTTGCACTGGAAATGCTGGCAGAGACCGAAGAAAAGGAAGAACGGGAACGCCTCTGGGCAATGATGGAGGCCGACCTCGACGAACTCGACCAACTGATCGATACCAGCCTGACCTATGCCCGCTTCGAACGCGAGACGCCGGAACCCCATTTCGCCAGCGTCAAATTCGCCGAGTGGCTGGCGGACGAAGTCGATTCCGTCCGGCTACTCGGTCGCCAGCTTGAGGTCATCGTGGATACCACCAGACTACCCGACGACCTGCACGTTGATCTTGATCGCAAAGCCATGCCTTACGCCCTGCGCAATCTCCTGCGCAATGCCTTCAAATACGCCACCAGCCGCATTTCGGTCAATGCCGAACTGACGGGCAACGAAATACGCATCAACGTCGACGACGACGGGATTGGCATCCCCACCGAAGAGCGCGAACACATCTTCTCGGCCTTCACTCGGCTTGATCGTTCGCGTGACCGCTCGACGGGCGGCTACGGCCTTGGTCTGGCAATTGCCCGCCGGGTACTCGAATTACACGGTGGAAACGCAACCGCCGACGCCTCGCCGCTTGGCGGCGCACGCTTCACGCTCAGCTGGAAAGCCCACCAATAGCGGCTCTCCAGGTTGTTACAAAGCGTCACACAAGATCAAAGCCCGTTACCGCCAAGCAACGCTCATGCAACAGACGGCACACTTGCATCCCTCTAGAATGCGCTGCATGTCAGAAACTGAAACCCGCCAAGAGGATGACGAGGAAATGATCAGCATGAATATCAAGCAGTTTATCGAAGCAACCCGCCAGTATCTGTTCGCTCTGGTTCCGGCACAACCCTCGCTAGCCATGGTTCCGATCAAAAAGGACCATTAATGGCCTTTGCGGATCACCTGCCGATCAGCGAGTCGCTCGGCGTCTTCGTAGGCATCGCCGGTTACGACTGGCTTGCCGAAGGCCAGGCAGAACCCCTGAAGGCAGCCATCGCAGCTATCGCAGCCGGCGGCATCATTGCCATCGCCCGCGCCCTGCTGAAACACCGCAACAAGCGCTAATGGGGCTAAAGCTTACCCTCCTCTCGAATTCTCCCCCGATTCGAGACCTCCCTGTTACCCCGCCTTCTGGCGGGGTTTTTTTGGTCGCTGGCAGGTAATGCAATCAGAATTCGAGGCGCAGCGACAGCCAATGTACACGGTCAGCCAATCGATTGATCGTCCGCCCCTGTTGCTGCTCGTTGACCATCTGCGAGACATAGGCGATCTCGCCCCCCATCGACCCAAGACGGAACCCCTTGGCCAGGCGCCAGTCAATCCGCTCGCTGGCTTCGATCGGCACGTTGTCATTTCTGCGCCAGCGCATGGGAGATGCACGGAAATACATGATCGACGCGGTCACGGCGTAAGGCAGTTGCTGAACCAACATCGCGGTCTGGGAATGCGTAGGTGCCGAATCTCGCGTTTGATTGATGATCTTCGGACCGTTGTTGAAGTCGTCGGCAAGCCGGGAGATGTCCGTATAATCCGCCGAAATAGAGATCAGCGCATTGCCATACATCAGCCGCGTCGTCTCGAAAGGACGCCAGTTCCACTGATACTCGTAGCCCTGGATTCGAACATTGGCCAGGTTGACCGCGCTATCAGCCCGGCCGTTCGGATAGACTGAATAGTTTACCGCATTCATCCGTAGAGTCTGTATCTCCCGGTCATCCGGGCTGCTGGCTGGCAGCGCCAACGGCAGAATCTGGATATAGTTGGGAATCCGCTCGCTGAATATCCGGACATCGGCCATTGCCCGATACTCCTTCAGTTCGGCCAGGTAACCCAGTTCCAGCGTGTCAATCTGTTCCGGCTTCACGCCTTGCGCATGAAAAAGAACGTCAGCCAAGCCGGTTCCGCCAACGTCTCGCCTCTCCGAATGGCCGGAGGTCTCATACAGGCTGGGATTCCGATGGGCACGCGAAGCAACCAGGCGCAAGGTATGTCCGGGCATGACGTGGAAACTGACGCTCATGCGCGGGTCGAACATCGCACCGGTAATATTGTCGTGTTCGTAACTCGCCCCGAGGTTGAAAATCAAGGGATCAGCAGCACGATATTCCAGATTTCCGAAAACCCGATAGGCGAACCTGCTTTTCCACGCATCCGAACTGAATTGCTCGTAAGACTGAACCTCAGTGGACTTCAAGCCTGCGCCCCACATCATGCGCAAATTCTTGCGCGGTGACAGTAAGTGGTCGAACTCGAGTTCGTGCTGCTGCGAACGCCCGCCAGGATCAATGATCGGAAAGAAGGTCACCGAGGAAGGCACCGCCAGATTGGTCGTAAAGTTAACCCGGGTGCGGTATGGTGACTGTGCCCGGTCATCGCGATAACCATAACGCAGCTTGATCTCTTCAGTCGCCGACACGATGCGGCGCCACTGAATGCCGAAAGCCGCCGACGATTGCTCCATATTGCGAATCGGATCGTTGGCATTGGCCGGACGCCCGAGTTGAGACATGTCACGGGCAAAGGTGCCCGTCAGTTGCAACTCATCCCGGTCACTGAGCGGAATGTCGGCCCGCAAGTCGAAGAGTTGGGACTGGCGGCTGTCTGGCGAATAGGTCCATCTGCCGCTGTAGAAGCCGTACTGGAACCCATCGTCCTGGAAGGAACGCGCGGAAAAGCGAAGGTTCGCCTCGCCGATACTGCCACCCCAGCGCAAAATTTCGTCGCGGACACCGTTGTTGCCACGATTCGCGGACACCATCCAGCCCTTGGTCAGTGCCGGATCCATGGTAATGATGTTGACCACGCCCATGAAGGCGTTGGAGCCGTATGAAACGGTATTTGAGCCGCGGATGACCTCGATGCGCTCGATATTCTCCAGAGCAACTGGCAAAAGATTCCAGTTAACTCCGGACTTGAAGAGAGGCGAATACTGTGAGCGCCCGTCGACCAGCACCTGCACGCGCGGCCCGTACTCCTCGCTGGACAAACCGTAGCCCATCCCATGATAGGCCACGATCGCGGGATCCTGATTGTGCGAGGTAACCTGGAAACCCGGCACTAAACGCAGCAAATCCTCGACCGTGCGCATACCGGAAGCACGGATCATTTCCTGATCAATGACCGTAACCGAAGCCGGAGTTTCGGAAAGCTGCTGCGGCAGGCGGCTCACCGATGCGACGACGGGAAGGCTGGAAAAGAAGACGTCGTCCTCCGCGATCACCGGAAATGAGGCCAAGGCCCCGAGCAAGGCAGACAGGGATACGGAACGATGAAAGGGAAAACGAGTCGTTGTATTCACGGCATCCATTCGACAGGGGGCTGCAACGTACCCCAAAATTTCGCAGGGTCGTTTTGTCTGATTATTGACTCAAAACCCTGAGAGCGGACGCGATTTTAACAAAAACATGCATCGGGCGATCTAGGGGAAAGACTAGGTAACCCCTTACTATGTCGCGTTGATAATACGCACTTCGCGCTGCGGGAAGGGGATGCCGATACCGTTTTCCTTGAAAGCCCCCCAGATGGCGAAATTCACGTCGGACACGATGTTGCCTTTGCCCTCTTCCGGATCGTTGATCCAGAAGCCGACTTCGAGATTGATCGCGCTATCGGCGAACTGTGTCAGGAAAACCTTGGGCGGTGGGTCGCTCAGGGCCCTGGGATGGGCAGCGGCGGCATCGACCATCAAGCGGGAGGCCAGGTCGAGGTCGCTGTCGTAGGCTACGCCCACGCTGGTCGCCAGACGGATGCGGGTATTGGAATACGTCTGGTTCTGGACGATCGACCCGATCAGTGTTTCGTTCGGAACGATGAATTCGGTACCTCCGGGGTGCTTGAGCACCGTATAGCGCGTGGTGATCTGCGTGACCTCACCGCTGTCGCTGCCGACCTGGACGATGTTGCCAATACGGATGGAGCGATCAAGCAGGATGATGAAGCCGGAAACATAGTTGCTGGCAATCTTCTGCAGGCCGAAGCCGAGACCGACGCCGAGCGCCCCCGTGAACACGGACAGGGCGGTCATGTCGATACCGACCAGCGCCAGGCTGGTCAGGATGGCCACCACCGTCAATACGGCCTTCGCAATGCGTACGCCGACGATACGCAGGTTCACATCCAGCGACTGGAGGCGCATCAGCTTCGCCTCGATCAGGCCGGCGACCCAGAGCGCGAAAACAACCGTCAGGAAAATGGTGGCTATGCCGCGCAGGACCGTCCACAAGTCGATTTTCTGCTTGCCGACATAAAACTGGATGCTCTCCATCGCGTCGATGACGAAGGGCGCCAGATCGGTGATGTAGAGCGCCAGCCAACCCCACACGGTGGCGGCGATGATGCGCTCCCAGGCAGTAAGCCAGGTGGCACGCGGAAAAGCTTGGCGCAGCACGAAGATGACACCGCGTACCAAGGCCATCGAACCAAACAAAGGCATCGCCAGCTTGAGCAAGTTGAGATGCATGAAGGAACCGAGCGTACTCAGCGCAATCCCGGTCAGCAGCATGCCGGTCAAAGGAAATACCAGGCGCGCCCCCACATCGCTCAGACGCCCTTCGCCCTCGGTATGGCGGCTCCGCCACCAGTGGGCAACCAGCCATGCCGAACCGATGCAGACCACCAAGGTAACGACCTGCCAGATGAAACTCGAATCCCGCACATCGGCGAGCAGATCGTTGATCAGACGCAGCGCCTGGTTTTTCTCGGTCATGCCTTACGCTCCATGGCAGCGGCATAGAAACCATCGGTATTGTGCCGGTGCGGCAACAGGCGCAACACCTCGCCCTCGCAAGCGATACCCTGCTTGCCAAGCAGGCCGGCAGCCGGCAACAAGGAGAAATCGGGGTGTTTTTCGAGAAAACCTGCGACGACGGCATCGTTCTCTACCGTCAACAGGCTGCAGGTAGCATAGACCAGTCGGCCGCCCGGGCGGACCAACGTGGCCGCCGCTTCGAGAATCGACGCCTGCTTGACGGTCAACTCAGCCACCGAACTCTCGCTCTGCCGCCACTTCAGATCCGGATTGCGGCGCAGGGTGCCAAGCCCCGAACAAGGCGCGTCGACCAGCACGCGGTCGGCTTTGCCGGCCAGGCGTTTGATCTTCTGGTCGCGCTCGTGCTCAATACGAGCGGGATGTACATTGGACAGGCCGGAGCGCGCCAGGCGCGGCTTGAGATTGGCCAAGCGCTTGTCGGAGACGTCGAAGGCGTAGAGCCGGCCGGTATTGCGCATCAGCGCGCCGAGCAGCAGCGTCTTGCCGCCGGCGCCGGCACAGAAATCGACGACCATCTCACCGCGCTTCGGGTCGAGCAGGAAACCGAGCAACTGGCTACCCTCGTCCTGCACCTCGAAACCGCCCTCGAGGAAGAGCGGATGCTTGGCCAGCGCCGGCTTGTCGCGCAGGCGTACGGCGAGCGGCGACAAAGCACCGGGCTGGGCCGCAATACCGTCGGCGGCGAGCTTGGCGAGCACGGTTTCGCGGTCGGCCTTCAGTGTATTGACACGCAGGTCGAGCGGTGCCGACTGGTTGATGGCGTGCGCCAGCGCCAGCGTTTCAGCTGCACCCAATTGCTGCTCCAGACGCTGGTACAGCCAGTCCGGCAGGTCGCAGCGCACCGCCGGCGGCAAATCGGCTTCCGGCACGGCCTTGGCTGCAGACAACCACGCCTCCTCGCTGGCCTTGAGCACGGGCGCCAGTTCGCGCTGGCTCCAGCCACGTACCAATGCCAGCGTGGCCAGCAGGCGACGGCGGTCGGAGAGTTGCCCGGCACAGCGCGCCTCGATGCTCCGCCCGCGCCGCAGCACGGCAAAAACGGTTTCTGCCACGAAAGCCCGATCGGCATGGCCGAGTTGACGATGCTCCCGGAAATAGCGTGACACGACGGCATCGGCCGGGTGATCGAAGCGCAGCAACTGGCCGAGAACAGCCTCGGCGTGGGCAAAAAGGGCTGGGGTGAAGCGGGCTTTCATGGTGTTCCTAATTCGGTGGCGATCTGTTCGTAAACGTCGCCTTTCTTGTCAGCAAAACGTATTTTAACCGGCAAACGGTGATGATCGAGCGCCAACCAGATTTCGGTGACGCTGTCGGTCATGGCACGCAGATGCAGGGTACGGAAGCGGCCGGCCGGCGTGTCGATTTCCTCCTCGCCCAGCGAATCGAGGGCATAGCGTTCGTATTTCTTGCCGGTGACCACGCCAACGGAAGCGCCGTACTCCGGCCGACGCACATAGGCGAGGTGATAGTTCAGGGACAGGATATCCTGCGTACCCGGCGCAACCTGCCGGACCTGGCCGTCGCGCGATAGCTGAACCTGCCCGGCAGGCCAGTCGAAACCGGCGTTCTCGTTGGCATCCTTGCCGTTTTTCCGCGTCAGGTAGCGCTCGGGTTGCAGCCCGCCGGCGACCAGCCTCCCGTGGCTTTCATTCTCGAAGCGAAGTGTTTTGAACAAGGCCACCAAGCCACTGGTTTCGGTCATCCCGTAAAGATGGTAATGGCCGTCCTCGGTGAATTCCCAGCGATGCTCGGCGCGACCGATCGTGAAGCCCTGACTGCCCATCAGGATGGAGAAGCGGATGACCCCGCTGGCCGGCAATATAGGCTTGGCCGGCTCCGGCACCGCAACGGGCTCCATCGTGACCGCCTCGTCGATTACCGGAGGCGGCACCGGATCGCTGTGTTGCACCACTGGCGCATCCTGAGCCGGCTTGCCCGTCGTTAGCGGAACCGGATTGGGTTTGGCTTTAGGCTTGCTCTTGGGCCTCACCGTCGCCGTCTTTCCGGGAGGCGGCGGTGAGGCAGGAAGCGACTGCAATTCGGCGTGCAACACCACGGGGTCGTCCGTTGCACCGCCAAACAGCTCGATATCCGGCCCGAACAGGGCAGCGACATGAATACCCAGCGAAGCCGCCAGCGCCAGGACGATGGCGATGGGCATGAGCGATCAGCGCAGGAGAGGGGAAATGAAGGCGGCGCTGTCATCCAGTTCGGCCGACAGCCGGACCCGAGTGCCGTCAAGGGTCAGCCTACCCTCGGCAAACCAGCGCACGGCTTGCGGATAGATCAGGTGCTCCTGGCGCAGAACACGTGCAGACAGCACGTCTTCATCGTCGCTGTCGAGAACCGGAACGGCAGCCTGAATGATGACCGGCCCATGATCGAGCGTCGGGGTTACGAAATGCACGGTACAGCCATGGATGCGCACCCCCTCCTCCAGTGCCCGCCGATGCGTGTGCAGGCCGGGAAAGGAAGGTAGAAGGGAGGGATGGATGTTCATCAGCCTGCCCTCGTAATGGCGCACGAAACCTTCGCTGAGGATACGCATGAAGCCGGCGAGCACGACCAGATCCGGCACGAAGCCGTCGATGCACTCAGCCAAGGCGGCGTCGAAGGCTTCACGACCGGCAAAAGCCTTGTGGTCGATGTAATGAGTGGCGATACCGGCCTTGGCCGCCGTTTCCAGCCCCTTGGCATCGGGCCGGTTACTGATGACGGCAGCGATGTTGACGGGCAGATTGCCGGC
>CAMKYP010000062.1 GCA_946477505.1 uncultured Dechloromonas sp.
TTAGCCGCGACGTGGCGGGCATCCGCCTGTGTGGCCCATGCAAGGACGGCACGCGAGAAAGCTGGTAGTCCTCAACTAACCCCTGTCAGACAGAGGCGAGGCATAGCGGTGAGTCCCTCGTTAAACCAACCTCCGCAGCTTGCAGGGCGATTCCTCAGAAGCCTGATGCAGCACTCAATCCCGCCCAGCCTTACCGGCTCTGGCGGGATTGTTTTCGGCACCAACAGACAGCACCAGCCGGGCAGCAGGCCGGCACAGGCCACGATCACTGCCAAGGTGCCGCACTGGTATTGGCGGGGATACTGCGCGGCCTGTAGTCGCCCGTATGCCTGTCAGCATAGAACGAATAACAGTGAATGATTCGGTCAAAACTGAGAAGCACTTGAACCGCAAGGGAGTGAGTCGCAAGGCTTCGCGGTGCGTAAGCCGTGCGTAACTGACAGCCTGTCAGGCCGTCGGCTGACTGGTAGCAGGGGCCTTCGGCGCTGTTATCTTGCGGGCAGAATGAATTGCTAGGACATTGCAGACGAATCTAATGCCGCTCCACCGGGCGCTAAATGCAGTCAGCAGGTACTGAACAACGAACAGGCCAGCAGCAAGCGCAAGGGTTGAATTCGAGACACCCGCCACATTCAGTGAAAGCGGCACCAGCGCCACAAGCGGCAGGGACAGCACAGCCATATCGCGGTACATCAGGAACAACTTGTGAGCTTCCTGCACTTCGGGTTCGTTGGGCACCTGCTTATAGAGCTTGTACCACTTGGAATTCTGCTCGTTCGATTCGGTAGGTAAAGCGCCCACGTTCTTCTTGAGCGAAGCCATATCGATTCGCGGGTCACGCGGGCCGTACTTCGTGAAAGCCTCGCAACCCGGCAGTACGCCGAGCGGTTTCCAATACACGAGCATGGACTTCACGTCGTGAGGCAGGACATTCACGATCAGCAGAACAACGACCGGCATAACCGTTGTGGTCAATACCCGCCCAATGCCAACCTGCGTCAGCGTGACCCCGTTCAGCAGGTCGGGCGCAACAAACAGCAGCACGAAAAGCACATCAGCTGCGGCCAGCAACACAAGCCACTTCATGTTGAGTGACTTCAAGGAGCGTTCGCCGTTGCTTTTCATCCGTTGTATTCCGTTGTTATGGTGAAATTGCCGTTGGCATCAACAACAAACTGAATCCAGCCGTCTTTACGAGTCGTCAGTACATGACGTTGCTTCATCGTGTTCGCCACCGTGACCCCCTCAGGCCAATTGTCGATAACGCGCTGCCGATAGGTCTGGGTCATGCCCTGCGTGCTATGGACGATGGCTTTGTCAGACATAACGACAACACGGGGCTGGCAGTAATCAAACACATCCTCGCAATAACCGTTTTCCCGGCCATGATGTGAAGCCACAAGCACATCAACCCCTATCAGTTCGTTCCGGAAGTCTTGCCTTTTCAGTAGTGCTTGCCAGCCCGCTTCTTCCAAGTCGCCAGGAAACAAAATTTTGAAACCGGCGAACTCGATAAACACGGCGCAGCTAAGGTTGTTCGTGTCTTTGAAATCGGGGAATTTGTTGTAGAAGGTCTTACGCGTAATGCCGCCCATGTAATCGTTGAACGGCTCGGTTACCGGCTGGTTATATGTGGCGTGGATGTTCAAGAACCGCTCGATGTCACTCGACAGGCCTCCCGCAGCTTTAATCTTCCTGAGTTCATCTGCGGGTGGATGAGGGTTCCGCGTAAGGGTTTTCACCTTGATGCCCTCATCCCACAAGCCTTCCAGGTCACTCATGTGATCCTGATCGGCGTTCGTAATGAACAGGTAGTCGAGTTGATTTCTGCCTAGCTGGTTCTTAATGAACGTGCTGGGACTCCAGTCGGCGGTGTCGCCCGAGTCAATCATCGCCAAGCGACCAGCCACACCGTTAAGTTGATGGTGGAGCATGGCGCACGCACCGTGCTCTACGTCCCACACCCGCAGAATCATTTCCCCTTGCAGCGCCATCGCACCCCCCTTTCACATCTCGAATTTTCTCCCAATATGGGGCCGTCATTAAATAAATCAATGCCCAGCAAAAGAAAAACCCCAGCCGGTGAGGGCTGGGGCTTCGTATTGGTGGGCCGCCTTGGAGTCGAACCAAGCACCAACAGATTATGAGTCTGCTGCTCTAACCAAGCATGAGCTAGCGGCCCGTTATCGTTGAACTGTTACTTGACCGTTACATGGCGCCTTTCTCTGCCGAGACTGCGCCGCTGTAACGGCCTGTTTTTACTGCATTTGTCGCGCATTCCGTGAGGTTTGCGCCACGTATTATGAGTCCTCTGCTCTAACCAACTGAGCTACAGGCCCGGAAAGCTTAGTTGTTGTTGGTGTCGATGAAGCTGCGCAGCTTGTCGGAGCGGGTCGGGTGGCGCAGTTTGCGCAGGGCCTTGGCTTCGATCTGGCGGATGCGCTCGCGGGTGACGTCGAATTGCTTGCCGACTTCTTCCAGCGTGTGGTCGGTGTTCATCTCGATGCCGAAGCGCATGCGCAGAACCTTGGCCTCCCTCGTCGTCAGGGTGTCGAGGATTTCCTTGGTCACGCCGCGCAGGCTGGAGTACATCGCCGCATCGGCCGGGGCCAGGGTGGCGGAGTCTTCGATGAAGTCGCCGAGGTGGGAATCGTCATCATCGCCGATCGGGGTTTCCATGGAGATCGGCTCCTTGGAAATCTTCATGATCTTGCGGATCTTGTCTTCCGGCATGTCCATCTTCTTGGCCAGCGTCGCGGGATCCGGCTCGACGCCGGTTTCCTGCAGGATCTGGCGGGAGATGCGGTTCATCTTGTTGATCGTCTCGATCATGTGAACCGGGATGCGGATGGTGCGTGCCTGGTCGGCGATGGAGCGGGTGATGGCCTGGCGAATCCACCACGTGGCGTAGGTGGAGAACTTGTAGCCGCGACGGTATTCGAACTTGTCCACCGCCTTCATCAGGCCGATGTTGCCTTCCTGGATCAGGTCGAGGAACTGCAGGCCGCGGTTGGTGTACTTCTTGGCGATCGAGATGACCAGGCGCAGGTTGGCCTCGGTCATTTCGCGCTTGGCGCGGCGGGCCTTGGCTTCACCGGTGGACATTTGCTTGTTGATGTCCTTCAGTTCCTTCAGCGAAATGCCGATGCGGTCTTGCAGGGCGATCAGCTTCTTCTGCTCTTCCTTGATGTCCGGGGCGTTGCGGGTCAGGACGGCGACGTAGGTCTTGGGGGCGGCGGCCACTTCGGCGTCGGCCCAGTCGAGGTTGATTTCGTTGCCCGGGAAGGACTGGATGAAGTGCGGGCGCGGCATCTTGACGCGGTCCACGCAGATTTGCTGGATCTTGCGCTCGCAGCCGCGCACTTGCTCGACCATGCCGCGCACGCTGTCGCACAGGCGCTCGATGGAGCGCGAGGTGAAGCGGATGTTCATCAGCTCGTCGGACAGTTGCTGCAGCAGCTTGAGGTAGGCCTTGTCCTGCGAGCCCTTGCTCGACAGTGCCTTCTGCATCTTGGCGTGGATGCCTTTGATGGTCTTGAAGCGCTCGAGGGCGTCGGCCTTGAGTTGCAGCAGGGAGGCTGCCGCGGCACCGCCGCCGCCACCTTCGCCGTCCTCATCGTCTTCGTCCTCGTTGTCCTCGTCGGCTTCCGGCATTTCGGCGGCCGGGGTTTCCTCGACGGCGTTCGGGTCGATCAGGCCATCGACCAGTTCGTCGATGCGCATTTCGTCGCTTTCGACCTTGGCGGCCATGTCGAGGATGTCGACGATGGTCGTCGGGCAGGCGGAAATCGCCTGGATCATATGCTTGAGGCCTTCCTCGATGCGCTTGGCGATCTCGATTTCGCCTTCGCGGGTGAGGAGTTCGACCGAGCCCATTTCGCGCATGTACATGCGGACCGGGTCGGTGGTGCGGCCGAATTCGGAATCGACGGTGGACAGTGCCTGCTCGGCCTGCGCTTCGACTTCCTCGTCGTCGGCGGCGGCCACTGCGTTGTCCGACATCAGCAGGTCTTCAGCAGCCGGGGCTTCGTCGAAGACCTGGATGCTCATTTCGCTGAAGGTCGAGATGATCGCTTCGATGGATTCGGCGTCGACCACGTCGTCCGGCAGGTGGTCGTTGATCTCGGCGTAGGTCAGGTAACCGCGCTCCTTGCCCAGCTTGATGAGGGCCTTGAGGCGCATCTTGCGCGCTTCGGCATCGAGCGGTTCCGGAGTTTCAGCCATCTGGCCCTGCAGCAGCGCCTTTTCGGCGGCCTTTTCCTTGGCCTTGCTGGTGCGAGCCTTCGGGGCTTCCTTAGCAGTGTCTTTTGCCTTAGCCATGAACACGATCCATAGAATTCGAGAAAACCGTAGATTTTACCACAACTTAGCTACGATTTGCCTTGGTGGTGAGGAACTGGATGTAGGCCTGTTTTTCTGCGGCGCTCAGACCCGCTACGCCGAATTGCTGCGCCTTGCGCTGCAATTCATCGAACGCACGTTTTTCGTCACCCTCCTGGAGTTTTTCCAGAGTGTCCCGGAATTCGGCATCCGCGCCTTCTTCGTCAAACGGCAGGCCAAGAAGTTCCGACGCGGCGTGTTCGATCACGCTTTCTTCGGGCAGGCCGCGCAGTTGTTCGCGCAGGAGGGCGTAACTGGCGGCGTCCGGGCTGGCGGAAACCAGTTGGTGCAGGCGCGTCAATGCCGGACGTTCCGGGGTGTCGGGGAGCAGCGCAACCGGCAGCTGGCGGGCGAGTTGAGGCTTGTGCAAGACGATGCGCAACAGATTGCGGGTCAGCGACGGGGCGGTGCGTTTGGCCCTGGCTGGCGGCGCCGGCGTGTAGGACTTGAGTTCGCACAGGCGCTCGACTTCGGGTTGGGCGAAACCGCTGGCCTCGGCCAGGCGCTTGACCAGTTGCAGGCGGAGCAGCGGCGTCGGCAGCTTGAGGAGCAGCGGTTTGGCTTCGTAGATCAGCCGGGCCTTGCCTTCCGAACTGGTCAGGTCGCAGCGCTGGGCCAGTTCGCGCAACAGGAAGTCGGAGAGCGGCATGGCCTGGGCGACCAGGCGGTCGAATTCCGGCTTGCCGAATTCACGAATGAAGCTGTCCGGGTCGTGCTCGGCGGGCAGGAAGACGAAGCCGATCTGCTTGTTGTCGGCCAGTGCTTCGAGGGCGTTTTCCAGCGCGCGCCAGGCGGCCTTGCGGCCGGCGTTGTCACCGTCGAACGAGAAAACGATGCGGTCGACCTGGCGCAACAGCTTCTGCACATGGGTTGGCGTGGTCGCCGTGCCCAGCGTGGCGACGGCGTTGCCGACCCCGTTCTGCGCCAGGGCGATGACGTCCATGTAGCCTTCGGTGACGATGGCGGTGTTCGTCTCGCGCAGCGATTGGCGGGCCTGCGGCAGGCCGAACAGCTCGCGGCCCTTTTCGAAGAGCGGCGTTTCAGGCGAGTTCAGGTATTTCGGCTCGCCCTGGTCGATGATGCGGCCGCCGAAGGCGATGATCTCGCCCTTCGGATTGACGATGGGGATCATCAGCCGGTCGCGGAAGCGGTCATAGCGGCGGCCGGCTTCGTTCTCGATAATCAGGCCGGCGGTTTTCAGTTCGTCGGCGTTGTAGTCGGCAAAGACGGCCTCGAGATTCTGCCAGCCATCGGGTGCGTAACCGATGCCGAAGCGAGCGGCCACTTCGCCGGAAAGTCCCCGTTTCTTGCAATATTCGATGGCGCGCGGCGAGGCCTTGAGCTGCGCCTTGTAGTAGGCGGCGGCGCGCGCCATGACCTCGATCAGCGTGCGCGTCTGGCCGGGCTTCTCGTCGTGGAAACTGCGCCCTTCGCTTTCCGGCACCGTCATGCCGGCGCGGCTGGCCAGTTCCTTGACGGCATCGACGAAGCCCATGCCCTGGTATTCCATGACGAAGCCGATGGCCGTGCCGTGGGCGCCGCAGCCGAAGCAGTGGTAGAACTGCTTGGTCGGGCTGACCGTGAAGGAGGGCGATTTCTCGTTGTGGAATGGGCAGCAGGCGGCATAGTTGGCGCCGGCTTTCTTGAGCGGCACGTAGCTGTCCACCAGGTCGACGATGTCGACCCGGGCCAGCAAATCCTGGATGAACGACTCCGGGATCACGGTGCGGTTTTAGCCGGCGAGGGCGGCCTTGACCAGCTTGGACACCTCCGCCATGTCGGCCTTGCCGGCCAGTTGCGGCTTGAGGACGCCCATCAGCTTGCCCATGTCGGCCGGGCCTTTGGCGCCGGTCTGGGCGACAGCGGCGGCGACGGCGGCGGCGACTTCCTCGCCGCTCATCTTTTCCGGCAGGTAGGCGGAGAGGATGGCGATCTCGGCCTTTTCAACATCGGCCAGATCCTGGCGATTGGCGGCTTCGTACTGAGTCACGCTGTCCTTGCGCTGCTTGACCAGCTTTTCGATGACGGCAGCGACGGCGGTGTCGTCGAGCTCGATACGCTCATCGACTTCCTTTTGTTTGATGGCGGCGGTGAGCAGTCGGATGGCGGACAGCTTGGCCGTTTCCTTGGCCTTCATGGCGGCCTTCATGTCTTCGGTGATGCGTGCTTTGAGGCTCATGGGTGTTTTCGCTAATTCAGGCGGGGCAGTAAAACGAAAAAAGCCGCCGGCTTTTGGGGGCTGGCGGCTCTTTGATGCGGCGAAGGCTTACTGATTAGTAAAGCTTCGGCGGCAGGGTCAGGCTACGGAGGCGCTTGTGCTGGCGTTTGACGGCAGCGGCAGCCTTACGCTTGCGCTCGGTCGTGGGCTTTTCGTAAAACTCACGGGCACGCAGCTCGGTCAGGAGACCAGTCTTTTCAACCGTGCGCTTGAAGCGGCGGATAGCAACTTCGAACGGCTCGTTTTCCTTGACGCGAATGTTCGGCATGTAATTCACCCCCTTCCGTTAGGCGCCTGTCAGGTCAAGTAAACGACAGTGCGCGCAAAATTGTTTCCGCTGGTTTGCGGAGAGCCAAGTATTCTAAGCGAGAAAACCCTTTTGCATCAAGTGCTAAAATAAGCATCATGTTGATCCTCGGCATCGAATCCTCCTGCGACGAAACCGGCATTGCGCTGTATGACAGCGAAGCCGGTCTTCTTTCCCATGCCCTGCACTCCCAGGTGGCGATGCACGCCGAATACGGCGGCGTCGTACCAGAACTGGCCTCGCGCGACCATATACGACGTGTCGTACCCTTGCTGCGGGAAGCGCTCGGGCGGGCCGGCAAGCGTTTTGACGATATCGATGCCGTGGCCTACACGCGGGGGCCGGGTCTGGCCGGTGCGCTGCTAGTCGGTTGCGCCTTTGCGGAAGCGGTGGCGTTGGCTATCGACAAGCCGACCATTCCCGTGCATCACCTAGAAGGCCATCTGCTGTCGCCCTTGCTGTCCAGCGATCCGCCGACCTTTCCCTTCGTCGCCCTGCTCGTTTCCGGCGGTCATACGCAATTGATGAAGGTGACCGGCGTCGGCGAATACGAACTGCTAGGTGAAACGCTGGACGACGCCGCTGGCGAGGCCTTCGACAAGAGCGCCAAATTGCTCGGTCTGCCTTATCCCGGTGGTGCCTTGCTGTCGAAACTGGCCGAAAGGGGTACGCCGGGGGTTTATGAATTGCCGCGCCCGATGCTGCATTCCGGTGATCTCAGCTTCAGTTTTTCTGGCCTGAAGACAGCCGTGCTGACGCTGGTCCGTGAACAGGGCGAGGATTTGAGTGAAACCTTCAAGGCCGATGCGGCACGCGCTTTCCAGGAAGCCATCGTCGAAGTGCTGGTCAAGAAGTCGCTGAAGGCGATGAAGCAGACCGGCCTCAAGCAACTGGTCGTGGCCGGCGGCGTCGGCGCCAACAAGCAGTTGCGGGCTACGCTCAACGACGAGGCGCAGCGTAAGCGCTTTCGCGTCTATTATCCGGAGCTGGAATTCTGCACCGACAACGGCGCCATGATCGCCCTGGCCGGCTGCCTGCGCCTGCAGTCCGGAACCCCGGCCAAGCCGGCCGGCGACTTTTCGGTCCAGCCGCGCTGGCCGCTGATGGAGATGTCGCTGCCAGTCGTTTGATCGGGATTCCGGAAGCAGGTGTCTTTTCAGTTTCCCGATTGGAGCACTGAAAGGGTAGTGCCCTCGATGCTGCGGGTGGTGCGTGTTACGCCTTTTTTTGCAAGTAAGCTCCGTTTCTGATTTTTCCTGACAGTCGCTCAGTTAACTATTCCTCTGGAATGCTTGTCTCGTTAAGTTTGTCGTCATAAAGTTGCCTCACTTTCGCAGCGATGTCCTGACTGCATTGAGCAGACAGCTAAGTTTGCGAAATGACTTGGCGGTAGGTTGCCGCCAGGTCGTTCTCTTGCTAGGAGGTAAGGCAGCATGACAGACAACATCGCAACACGTGTTTCTCGGATCGTTGCTGGAAGTGCCCATGCTCTGCTCGACAAGGCTGAATCCTTGGCTCCCGAGGCTGTCATGGCGCAAAGCATTCGGGAAATCGAGCAGGTCATTGACGAAGTGCGGACCGAGCTTGGCAAGGCCGAGGCTGGGAAACATTTGGTGAACGCACAAATCGCCCGGTTGAACGCTGAGTTTGATGAATTGGGTGCTAAGGTCAAATTTGCGCTTGGGCAGGGGCGGGATGACTTGGCTGAGGCAGCGATTGGTCGGCAGACCGATATCGAGGACCTGCTGCCGGTGCTGCAAGGAACGCTCAAGGGGCATCAGGCGACGGCGGACGAACTGGAAAGCTACGTCGTGGCCTTGAATGCCAAGCAGCGTGAGTTGACACAGGCGCTGCGGGATTTTGTCGAGTCGCGCCGTATCGAGGCGAGCGCTCCGGATGGCAGGCAGGCGGCCAGGGTAGCCAATGCCGAGCGGGCTTTTGGCGACGTGTTGATGCGCCAAGGAAGCGTTGAAATCTCCCTGGGTGCAGTCAGGCAGGATGCCGGAAAGCTACGCGAGCTAACCGAAATGCAGCGGCAGCACCGCATTGCGGAACGCTTGGCAGCAGCCAAGGCGGAACAAGCAAAATAAGGATCGGCGATGATGACGGGCCTTTTTCTGGCACCCGAAGCGTGGCCGTTTGCATTGGCCCTGGTGCTGCTGATCGCGATAACGGTGATCGAAGGAACCGCGCAATTGTTCGGTTTCCAGGTGCTGGGATGGCAGATGGAAATCGACAGTGCTGCCTGGGGGGACGCCTGGCTTGGTTGGTTGCACCTCGGCAAGGTGCCGCTGCTGATCTTGCTGTTGCTTCTGCTGACATCGTTTTCGCTGGTTGGCTATGTGTTGCTTGCGATGGCATGGGGCTTGTTCGGCGTTTACCCGCCAGCATGGGTGTCGGTACCTTGTGCCTTGTTTGTCGCATTGCCCATGGCGAGCTCTGGTGGCAGGGCTATCGCGCGCTGGATACCGCGCGATGAAAGCTCCGCCGTGCCACTTGAAACCTTGGTCGGACGGATTGCCGTGGTGATCAACGGTACGGCGCGTGTTGGATTTCCCGCTCAAGCCAGGGTGCGCCACGAAGCAGGGCAGGTTTTTTATATTCACATCGAGCCGGATTCAGCCGGCATTGAATTTCAGACAGGGGATTCGGTTCTGCTGGTCAGGCAAATTTCTGGTTCGCGTTTCCAGGCGATTGCCAACCCACGTCCTGATCTGCTCTGAAACATACAAAAGGGAGTGTTCAAAAATATGGATCAATTGATGATCGTGGCCGCGATGGCGGCCATCCTGCTGATTGGCTTACTGGCAATCGGCTTTGTCTTTTCACGGCTGTATCGCCGCTCTTCGAAGGAGTTGGGGTTTGTGCGGACAGGCCTGGGCGGGCAAAAAGTCGTGATGGACGGCGGTGCCATCGTGCTTCCGATTTTCCATGAGTGCGTGAATATCAATATGAACACGCTGAAACTGGAGGTGGCGAGGGCCGGGGCGGACAGCCTGATCACGCTCGATCGTTTGCGGGTCGACGCGGTGGCTGCGTTCTTCGTTCGCGTCATACCAAGTGTCGAAGGTGTCGCCAACGCCGCGCAGACCCTGGGGCAGCGCACCATGCACCCCGATTCGCTGAAGGAACTGGTTGAGGACAAGTTCGTCGATGCGCTGCGTGCGGCTGCCGTATCGATGAGCATGCATCAGTTGCTGGACAAGCGGGCTGATTTTATCCAGGCGGTGCAAAACGCCGTTTCGGAAGATTTGTTGAAAAATGGTCTGGAACTGGAGTCGGTCAGCCTGACCCGGCTGGATCAAACGCCGATCAAGTTTTTCGATGCACAAAATGCTTTCGATGCGGAGGGTTTGACCAAGCTCACGCAGCAGACACAACAGCGGGCGAAAGAGCGCAACGAGATCGAACAGGACACCGCGGTCGCCATCGCCCAGAAGAACTTCGAGGCAACCCAGCTCAAGCTGACCATTGAAAAGGATCAGACCTTTGCTACCTTGCATCAGCAGCAGGAAGTGTCCACCCGCCAGGCGCAGCAGGCTGCCGAGGTAGCGGCGATAACCGCACAGCGCGAGAGAGAAGCGCAGCAGGCAAAGATCGAAGCCGAGCGTCTGGTGCAGGAGGCCGAGGTCGAAAAAAATCGCGCCATCCGCCAACGGCAGATTGAGGCGGACCGGGAAGTGCAGGTCGCCAAGATTGACCAGGAAAAGCGCACAACCTTGGCTGATCAGGAAAAGCTGATTTCCATTGCCGAAAAATCCAAGGCGCAATCGGAGGCCGAAAAACAGGCCAACGAGGCGCGAGCCCTGGCCGCGCGAGCCGAGGAGCAGGTCAAGACGGCACGCGATGTGGCGGTCGCCGAGCGTGAAAAACAGATCGCGCTCGTGCTTGCCGACCAGGAGGCGCAGGAGCAGGCGATTGGTATCCGCATTTCAGCCGAGGCTGAAAAGGATGCGGCAATCAATCAGGCGGAGGCCACGAAAATTCGGGCCGAGGCTCAGCAAATACAGTTCAGCGTCGAGGCCAAGGGGATCGAGATGCGGAATGCGGCTTTGAATACCTTGGCGGCGGAGCAAATTGCGCTGCAGATCAAGCTGAAACTGTTCGAGGCCTTGCCTGCGATCATCGAAGCTTCGGTCAAGCCCATCGAGAAAATTGACGGCATCAAAATCGTTCAGGTGGATGGCCTGGGCTTGGGTGGGAGTGCCTCTGGTAGCACCGGGGCGGTTGCGGGAAGCGGAAATCTTGCGGAGCAAGCTGTGGCAGCGGCGCTTTCATACCGGGCGCAGCAGCCCTTGCTGGATGCCGTACTCAGTGAAATTGGCATGAAAGGCGGTGACCTGAATGGCCTGGTCGACGGTGTGCGGGCTGAAGTGAGCGGAGCGCGGAATCCATTGGTAGGCGCAGTGGACGTGCAGGAAGCCTCATCACCGAACGTCTAGCCGGACCGCGAGCGGTGCCAGGCATTCCTGCGCGGAACCGCTCGCGTTGGTGTTTTGCTTACGAGGATGGATACGCGTCGTCTCGGGCGCTTGCAAGTTGGCAGGCCTCGAATTCGCCGCTGTAGCGAAACAGTTCGCCGAATAGCGGGTGCTTCAGGCGGAAATCCATGGCGAAGCGCGTCTCGTCCAGCGCTTGTTCGACAATGGTCGTATGGCCGAGGGCCAGCCATTCGGGAATCGGCAGGCGCCAGCGGCCCAGCCGGGCGACGAAGTGTACGCCGCGATAGTGCAGGCGGTCGGCCACGACGTAGGGTTGCATCTGCAGGCCGAGTACCGGATTGACGTATTCGATCAGCGTATTGTTTTCGGCTGTTTCCCAGATGCTGTCGAAGCGCAGCGTTTCACCGTCTGGGAAACGGATTTGCCGTTGCCAGTATTGCCGCGTGCCGGAAACGCGCTTGTCCACCACGGTGGCTACTCCCCGGCCGGCGCGCGGCACGAGGGCGCCGAAGCGGTGCAGCAGGCGCAGCCAGGGGCGCATCCAGCCGGGAAAGGCGATGTCCAGATGGCCAGTATCGCGTGTCGTGCCATGCTGATAGTGGGCGCGCAGGGCGGGCGGCAGCTTGTTCCAGTCGTTGCCGAGGGCGATTTGCAGCGGGCTGTTCATCAGAATTCTCCGGGCAGGTGTTTGAAAACCATCAGGGCGACGACCAGCACCATGGCGCAGAAGGCGGGGACGCCCAGCCAGAACCAGGCGCGTGCCATGCGCCAATAGCTGGGCGGCAATTCGTGGCCGCCAGCCAGGGCCTGGCCGGCGAGGTCGCGCATGCGGATTTGTAGCCAGACTACGGGCAGCCAGCAGGCGCCAGCCAGAACGTAAAGGCCGAGGCTGACGGCGACCCAGGGTGTGCTCAGCGGCAGGCCCAACTGGTAGACCAGCCACAGCCCGCTGAGTGGTTGGAAGATGACGGTGGGCGTCGTGAACCACCAGTCGGCGAGCACGACATGGCGGTTGGTGACGGCGATATGGGCAAGCTGGCCGCTGCGGTCGGCCATCCATTTGTAGAAAGCGCTGCCCAGGCCAGTGCCGAACAGCAGCACCATGCTGAGAATGTGCAGGGTCTTGATCAGGGTGTAGCTCATGACAGGGCCTCCGAGGCGTTGGCAAAGAAGAGGTCGGGGGAGAAGGCCACCGGCGAGCGGCCGAGAAAGGCAGAAATGGGCGCCGGGTCCGCGTGGTAGCCGGTGAGCAGCATGCGCAGGTTGTCCGGCTGGAACAGCGGGTGGATCTGCCCAAGCAGGCGGAAGGAAGCGCCCGCCACCGAGGGCGGGATTTTCAGCAGCCGGGTCGGTCCCAGGCCTTGCGCGGCGCGCATCCGGGCCAGCCAGTCGGCGAAGCTGACGGTTTCGTTGCCGACGATATCGAGTGTCTGGCCTGTGACGGGGTTCTCCAGGCAGCGCAGCACGCTGGCGGCAACGTCGGCAATGTGGACCGGCTGCAACATCTGCTTGCCGTCGCCGATGACCGGGATGAGCGGGAGGGTGGCAAGGCGGAGGAACAAGGTGCTGCTCGTCCCGCCCCGGCCGTAGACCAGCGAGAGGCGGAGCACGAAACCGTCGAGGTCGTGTTCCCGCAGGGCATCGTCGGCCGCCCGCTTGCTCAGGTGGTAGGCGGAGAATGCGCTGTGATCGGCGCCCAGTGCCGACATCTGGATCACCCGCCGGATGCCGGTTTCGGCGCAGGCGCGGAACAGCGCGGTCGGGGCATCGCGGTGCAGCGTGGCGAAACGCTGATGCCTCGTCTCGCCGATGATACCGACACTGTTGATCACGGCGTCGATACCGCGCAAGTAGGGGCGCCAGCCGGCGGGGGCGGTCATGCGCTGGAAATCACAGCCGGTACGGCGCGAGGCGGGAACGATGCGATGGCCGGCCTGCGTCAGCACGGCGGCGAGATTG
>CAMKYP010000063.1 GCA_946477505.1 uncultured Dechloromonas sp.
CGACGACCAAATCCTTGTTATCCCTGCTCATGTCCTTACTTTCCCTTCCCCTCGGCCGCGACCCTCATCGCGAAGCCATTCGGATACCGCAAATCCACCACGGCCGGCCTGACCGGCCGTTTGGCGACCATCTCCGGATACACCTCGATAAAGCGTGCCAGTCGCACACCAACCGGCGATTTCGGCTGCTCGCGGCCGATATCGACCAACATGCCGTTCTGCAGCTTCAAGGTCCAGGCCAGGCGCGGCGACAAGGTCACCTGCACCGGCACTTCGCCAACCGCCTTGAAGGCACCGACCAGCGCGCCGTATTCCTTCAGCACCTCCGGCGCCGTGCCAAGCGGCCCGAACAACAGCGGCATGGCGCTCGCCTCGCCCTCCGGCAGGCTGGCCGCGAAGACCTCGCCATAGCTGTTCACCAGCTCGCCCCGCCCCTCGCCCCAACGAGCGACAGGCCTGTGCTCCTCGATGCTGATTTCTAGCCGGTCCGGCCACTGGCGCCGGATATCCACCTTGCGCACCCAGGGCAGCTTTTCCAGCGCGCCGCGCACCGACTCCAGATTGATGCTGAAAAAATTGCCCTTCAGCGACGCCGGCAACACCTGCTCCACTTCGGCACGCCGGGTATGCGCCAGCGTGTCGGCGAATACCACGTGCCGTACCGGCAAGGACGGCACCCGCACCAGCCAGACTGCGGCGGCAGCCAGCAACGCCGCCGACGCGACCAGCATCAGCAGGTCGGCGATGGCATTGAGCAGATGCGGTTTGTTCCACATTCATCGTCTCTATCGTTAATCGTTGGCCGCCAGTTCGAGGACACGACGGACCAGCCCCGGGTACTCCATGCCGGCGACGCGGGCGCCCATCGGCACCAGCGAATGGTCGGTCATGCCCGGCGCGGTATTCACTTCCAGGTAGTAGTGATTGCCGGCCTCGTCCATCAGGAAATCGACGCGCCCCCAGCCGCGGCCGCCGAGGATACGGAAGGCTTCCAGCGCGCCCTTTCGAATCTCCATTTCCTTGGCTTCCGGCAGGCCGCAGGGGCACAGATACTGGGTATCGTCGCGGTTGTACTTGGCTTCGTAGTCATACCATTCCGTCGCCGGCACGATCTTGATGATCGGCAGCACCTCGTCGCCGACGATGCCAACCGTGTATTCGCCGCCCATCACACCTTTTTCGGCAATGACCAGTGAATCGTGGCGTGCCGCTTCCGCGTAGGCTGCCTTGAGCGCGCCAGGTTCCTTGACCTTGGTGACGCCGATCGACGAGCCTTCGCGCGCGGGCTTGACGAATAGCGGCAGACCGAGTTGCTCCTCGATTTCGGCAAAATCGGAATCGGCCGTCAGCAGCGCATATTCGGGAACCGGCAAGCCGGCCGCCTGCCACATCAGCTTGGTGCGGAACTTGTCCATGGCCAGCGCCGAGGCCAGCACACCGGAACCGGTGTAGGGAATGTGCATGAACTCCAGGGCGCCCTGGATCGTGCCGTCCTCGCCATGGCGGCCATGCAGCGCAATGAACGCCCGATCGTAACCCTTGAGGTCGTCGAGCGTCTGCGTAGCCGGGTCGAAGGCATGCGCATCGATACCCTGGCCCTGCAGCGCGGCCAGCACCCGCGAGCCACTGTTCAGGGAAACCTCGCGCTCGGCGGACGTACCGCCGAAGAGGACCGCGACTTTGCCGAAACTGCTCATTTGCCTTCCACCAGCTTGCCGGGCACCGCGCCGATTGAGCCGGCACCCATGGTCAATACCACGTCGCCATCGCGGGCGACATCCATGATTGTTTGCGGCATGGCCGCGATATCCTCGACGAACACCGGTTCCACCTTGCCGGCGACGCGCAGCGCGCGCGCCAACGACCGGCCGTCCGCCGCGACGATGGGGGCTTCGCCGGCGGCGTAGATCTCGGCCAGGCACAGCGCATCGACGGTGCTCAATACTTTGA
The DNA here is from genome assembly GCA_946477505.1 of uncultured Dechloromonas sp. Lineage (GTDB taxonomy): Bacteria > Pseudomonadota > Gammaproteobacteria > Burkholderiales > Rhodocyclaceae > Azonexus. The sequence continues at coordinate 1,951 of CAMKYP010000063.1, forward strand.
CGAAATCCTCGAAGCAATCGCGGGTTCGCGTGTAGCGGTGCGGCTGGAAGGCCAGCACCAGGCGGCGCCCCGGGAAAGCCCCCCGGGCAGCGGCCACGGTGGCGGCCATCTCGACCGGGTGATGGCCGTAGTCGTCGACCAAGGTAAAGCTGCCGCCGGCCGGCAAGGCGATTTCACCGTACCGCTGGAAGCGGCGGCCAACGCCCTTGAACTCGGCCAGCGCCTTGACGATGGCCTCGTCGGCCACTTGCACTTCGGTCGCCACGGCAATTGCCGCCAGCGCGTTGAGTACATTGTGCAGGCCCGGCGTGTTGAGCACGATGGACAGCCGAGTCGTCGTGCCGTTGACGCGAACACAGTCGAAACGCATCCGGCCGTCTTCGGCGACGATGTTCTCGGCGTAGAAATTGTTTTCCGGCGACAGACCGTAGGTAATGATCTGCTTCGGCACGCGCGGCAGGATGTCGCGCACATTGGCGTCGTCGCCGCAGACCACGGCCACGCCGTAGAAAGGCAGCCGGTTCAGGAAATCCACGAAAGCCGTTTTCAGGCGCTCGAAGTCGTGGCCGTAGGTTTCCATGTGGTCGGCATCGATATTGGTGACCACCGAGATGACCGGCGACAGGAACAGGAAGGAGGCGTCCGACTCGTCGGCCTCGGCGACCAGAAAATCGCCACTGCCCAGCCGCGCGTTGGCACCGGCGGCGTTCAGCCGGCCACCGATAACGAAGGTCGGGTCGATGCCGCCCTCGGCCAGGATGCTGGTGACCAGGCTGGTCGTCGTCGTCTTGCCGTGCGTGCCGGCGATGGCGATGCCGCTCTTCAGGCGCATCAGTTCGGCCAGCATCTGGGCGCGCGGCACGACCGGAATTTTCTTCTCGCGGGCGGCGACCACTTCCGGGTTGTCGGCCTTGACGGCAGTTGAGACGACCAGCGCATCAGCGCCGGCGATGTTTTCGGCGGCGTGGCCGACCATCACCTTGACGCCCTCGCCTTCCAGGCGGCGCGTCGTCGCGCTGGCAGCGATATCCGAACCGGTGACGTTGAAATCGAGGTGGGCCAGCACCTCGGCAATACCACTCATGCCCGAGCCGCCGACGCCGACGAAGTGAATGTTCTTGACCTTGTGTTTCATTGGGCGATATCCGTGCAAAGTTGGGTGACAGCCTCGGTCGCATCGGGCTTGGCCATGCTGCGCGCCTTCTCGGCCATTTCCAGGAGCTGGCCGCGGGAATAGTTGCGAATCAGGGCAATCGCCTCCGGGGTCAATTCGGTTTGTGGCAGCAGAAAGGCGCCACCAACGCTGACCAGGAACTTGGCGTTGCCGGTCTGGTGGTCATCCACGGCATGCGGGAAAGGCACCAGGATGCTGGCGACACCGGCCGCCGCCAGTTCGGCGATGGTCAGGGCGCCGGCACGGCAGATCACCAGATCGGCCCATGCATAGGCACCCGCCATGTCTTCGATGAACGACACGCAGTGGGCCTGGACACCGACGGCGGCGTAGTTGGCCTTCAAGGCGTCGATATGCTTCTCGCCAGCCTGATGCACGATCTGCGGCAGTTCCGATTCGGCCAGCAGGGACATCCCCTTGGGCACCATCTCGTTCAGCGCCTGGGCACCCAGGCTGCCGCCGATGACCAGGACGCGCAAGGCACCGCTGCGTTCGGCAAAACGCTCGGCCGGCGGGGCGATTCCGGCAATTTCGGGACGCACCGGATTGCCGACCCAGTCGCCCTTCTTCAGCACATTCGGGAAGCCGGTCACGATGCGGTCGGCGACGCCGGCCAGTACCTTGTTGGCCAGCCCGGCAACCGAATTCTGCTCGTGCAGCACCAGCGGCACGCCAGTCAGCGCCGCCATCATGCCGCCTGGGAAGGTGATGTAGCCGCCCATGCCGAGCACGACGTTCGGCTTTACCTGACGGATGGCCTTCCAACCTTGCCAGAAGCCACGCAACAGGTTGAGCGGCAGCAGCAGCTTGCGCAGGAGTCCCTTGCCGCGCAGTGCCGAGAACTTGACCCAGACCATCTCGAAACCGTGCTGCGGCACCAGCTTGGCTTCCATGCCTTCCGGATTGCCCAGCCAGACGACACGCCAGCCGGCATCACGCAGCTTGTGGGCGACGGCAAGAGCCGGGAAGATGTGGCCGCCGGTACCGCCGGCCATGACGAGGATGGTCTTGCTCATAATTTTCCACCTCTCATCAACTGGCGATTTTCCCAATCCACACGTAGCAGGATGGCCAAGGCGATGCAGTTGGCGACAACCCCGGAACCGCCAAAACTCATCAACGGCAGGGTCAGGCCCTTGGTCGGCAGCAGGCCCATGTTCACACCCATGTTGATGAAGGACTGCACGCCGAACCAGACGCCCATGCCCATGGCGACCAACGCCGGATAGAGACGGTCGAGTTGCACGCACTGACGGCCGATGGCGAAGGCGCGCTGAACCAATACCGCAAACAGGGCGATAACCGCCAGCACGCCGAAGAAGCCCAGTTCCTCGGCGATCACGGCGAGCAGGAAATCGGTATGCGCTTCGGGCAGATAGAACAGTTTCTCGACGGAAGCACCCAGGCCGACGCCAAACAGCTCGCCGCGTCCGAAGGCGATCAGCGAGTGGGAGAGTTGGTAGCCGCGACCGAAGGCATCGGCCCACGGATCCATGAAGCCGAATACACGATCGCGGCGGTAAGGCGAGACGATGATCATGATCGTGAAGGCGATGAGCAGGCCGACGATCAGCATGGCGAACAGCCGCGCCTTGAGGCCGCCAAGGAAGAGAATGCCCATGGCGATGGAGATGATGACCACGAAGGCACCGAAGTCCGGCTCCTTGAGCAGCAGCATGCCGACGATGGCCATGGCACCGAACATCGGCAGGAAAGCCTGCTTCAGGTCGTGCATGACGTTGATCTTGCGCACGGTATAGTCGGCGGCGTAGAGGACGGCGAACAGCTTCATCAGCTCGGACGGCTGCAGGTTGGCAAAGCCCAGCGAAATCCAGCGCCGGGCACCGTTCACATCGCGCCCGACACCGGGGATCAGCACCAGCGCCAGCAGCACGACGCCGGCCATGAACAGGTAAGGCGCGTAGCGCTGCCACAACTTCAGGGGCACCTGGAAGGTCACGGCGGCGGCGACCAGGCCGATGCACAGGAAGATGCCCTGGCGGATCAGGTAATAGGCCGGCTGGTGACCGGTCGAACGCCCGCCTTCGGCAATCGCAATGGACGCCGAATAGACGAAGACCAGCCCGGTGAACAGCAGGATCAGCACGCTCCACAGCAAGGCGTAGTCGATTTCGGCCACCTGGCGGCGCGGGGCGTCGAGGGCGCCAATCATCATGGCTTCAAGCCCTCCACCGCAGCGATGAAGGCCTGCGCCCGGTGGGCGTAGTTCTTGTACATATCGAGGCTGGCGCAGGCCGGCGACAACAACACGCAATCGCCGGCTTCCGCTTGGGCGGCGAGCCAACGGACGGCGGCTTCCATGTCACCGACGATGCGGGTCGGCACGCCGCTGCCTTCGAGCGCCATGCCGATGGCGGCTGCATCACGGCCGATCAATGCCACGGCGCGACCGTGCTTTTCCAGGGCCGGCTTGAGCGGCGAGAAGTCCTGCCCCTTGCCGTCGCCACCGAGCACGATGGCGACCTTGCGGCCCATGCCTTCGATGGCGGCCAACGTGGCACCGACGTTGGTCCCCTTGGAGTCGTCGACATAGAGCACACCGTCGATCTCGGCCACGGTCTCGACCCGGTGCGGCAGGCCGGCGAAGTTCTTGAGCGGTGCGATCAGGCGCTGCGGTGCAACACCGACCGCCTCGCACAGCGCCAAGGCAGCCATCGCGTTGGCGGCATTGTGCAGGCCGGACAATTTCAGCTCATCCAGGCCAGCCAACATTTCCTTGCCGCGCCAGATCGCACCGTCGGCAAAGCCATAATCGACACCGCGCGGCGCCGGATTGAGGCCGAAGGTGATCATCTTGCGGCCACAACGGCCATTGCCCATCGACCAATCGTCATCGCGATTGAGGATCATCGCGCCCTTACCCTGGAAGACGCGCGACTTGGCAGCGGCGTAGTTGGCCAGGCTGCCTTCGTAGCGGTCGAGGTGGTCCTCGGACAGGTTGAGGACAGTCGCGGCAGCCGCCTTCAGGTGATGCGTCGTTTCAAGCTGGAAGCTGGACAGCTCGACCACCCAGACCTCGGGGAGCATCCCTGCATCTTGCGCATCCATCAGCGCATCAAGGGCCGACGGCGAGATATTGCCGCAGGCGATGGCCGGCACGCCGGCGCCGTTCAGCAGGTGAGCGGTGAGCACCGTGGCCGTCGTCTTGCCATTACTGCCGGTGATGGCGATGATCTGCGAGCCCGGCACCTGTTCGCGCACGCCGGCGGCGAACAGCTCGATCTCGGAGACCAGCTTGTCGGCGATGGCGGCGATTTCCGGCGTCGCCTTGGGTACGCCCGGCGACAGGGCGACCAGGTCGGCCTCGGCAAACGGCTGAGCGGCAAACGGTCCGGCTAGCAGTTCGGCGCCCGGGGCCACTTGTTGCAGGGCATCGACGTTCGGCGGGCTGGTGCGCGAATCGGCAACGCGGACGAACGCGCCCTGGCGATGCAGCCACTTGGCCATCGCCAGCCCGGACTCGCCGAGTCCGACCACCAGTACGCGTTTGCCCTTGAGTTCCATGTTCTCAGCGCAGCTTCAAGGTAGAGAGCCCGATCAACACGAGCATGATGGTGATGATCCAGAAGCGGACGACGACCTGCGTTTCCTTCCAGCCGGTTTGTTCGAAGTGGTGGTGCAGCGGTGCCATGCGCAAGATGCGCCGGCCCTCGCCGTACTTTTTCTTGGTGTATTTGAAGTAGCTGACTTGCAGCATCACTGAAAGCGTTTCGATGACGAAGACGCCGCCCATAATGAGCAGAACGATTTCCTGACGGACGATGACGGCGACGGTGCCGAGTGCCGCACCGAGGGCCAGCGCGCCGACGTCGCCCATGAACACCTCGGCCGGATAGGCGTTGAACCACAGGAAGCCGAGCCCGGCTCCGGCAATGGCGCCGAGCAGGATGCACAACTCGCCGGCGCCCGGCACGTAGGGAATCAGCAGGTACTTGGCATACACGGCGTGGCCGGTGACATAGGCGATCAGCGCGAAGGCAGAGGCGATCATCACGGTCGGCATGATCGCCAGGCCGTCCAGGCCATCGGTCAGGTTCACCGCGTTGCTGGTGCCGACGATGACGAAATAGGTCAGCGTGATGAAACCAACGACGCCCAGGGGATAGCTGATCGTTTTGATGAACGGGATGATCAGTTCGGTCTGCGCCGGCGTTTTGGCCGAGAAGGCGATGAACAGCGCGGCACCGATGCCGAGCACCGACTGCCAGAAGAATTTCCAGCGACTGGCCAGCCCGTTCGGGTCACGGTAGACGACCTTCTTCCAGTCGTCGTACCAGCCGACGATGCCGTAACCGAGGGTGACGACCAGTACCGTCCACACATACTTATTGGTCAGGTCGCCCCACAGCAGCGTGGTGATGCCGATGGCGATCAGGATCAGCACGCCACCCATGGTCGGCGTCCCCGACTTGACGAGGTGGGTCTGCGGCCCGTCGGTGCGCACCGCCTGGCCAATTTTCTTGGCCGCCAGCCAGCGGATGACGCGCGGCCCGGCGGCCAGCGAAATGAGCAGCGCCGTCATCGCCGCCAATACGGCGCGCAGCGTGATGTAGTTGAAGACGTTGAAGAAGCGAACGTCCTGGGCGAGCCATTGGGCCAAGGCAAGCAGCATTATTGGTTCTCCTCGGCGGCCAAGGCGTCGGCCACTCTTTCCATTTTCATGAAGCGCGACCCCTTCACCAGCACGGTGGTGTCCGGACCCAGCTCCTTGTCGACAGCGGTAATCAGCTTCTCGATCGTGCAAAAGTGTTTGGCACCTTCGCCGAAATTACGGACGGCCAGTTGCGACGCATCGCCCAGCGCGAACAGGCGGTCTATGCCCTGACTCTTGGCATAACCGCCGATCTCGTCGTGATACTGGCCGCTGGCTTCGCCGATTTCGCCCATGTCGCCGAGCACCAGCAGCTTGCGGCCGATAGTCGAGGCGAGCACGTCGATGCCGGCGCGCACCGAGTCCGGATTGGCGTTGTAGGTGTCGTCGAGAATCTCGGCTCCCTGCTTTCCCGCGCGGCGCTGCAGGCGCCCCTTGACGCCTGCGAAGGAGGCCAATCCCTCGCTGACGGCGGAAAGCGGGATGCCGGCGGCCAGACAAGCAGCAGCAGCGGCAACCGCGTTGCGGGCGTTGTGACGCCCGGGAATACGCAACTTGACCGTCGCCGTCCCCTCGGGCGCATGCAGCTCCAACTCGGTTTCCAGGCCGTGCTGGTGAACGCTGGCGACCACATCGGCGGGATTGTCGATGGCGAAGCTACGTACCGGATGGCCGTCGACCATGCCGCGCCAGGCGGAGGCGTAAGCATCATCGGCGTTGATGACGGCGATACCGCCATCCTGCAGTCCACCGAAAATGGCGCCTTTTTCGCGTGCCACCTCATCGAGGTCGCCCATGCCTTCCAGGTGAGCGCGTTGGGCATTGGTAACCATGGCGACCGTCGGCGCACCGATGCCCGCCAAGTAGGCGATCTCGCCGGGATGGTTCATGCCCATCTCGATCACGGCGGCGTGGTGCGATGCCCTCAAGCCGAGCAGTGTCAGCGGCAGACCGATGTCGTTATTCAGGTTGCCGCGCGTCGACAACACGGCCGCACCGAAGGCCGCCTTGAGAATGGCGGCGATCATTTCCTTGGTCGTCGTCTTGCCGTTGGAACCGGTAACGGCGATGACCGGCAGGGAGAACTGGGCGCGCCAGGCGGCTGCCAGAAGGCCCAAGGCCAGACGCGTATCGGCGACCACGATGGCCGGCAAGCCGGCGGGCAACTTGGACTCGTCGGAAATCAGCACGGCGGCAGCGCCGCCAGCGGCAGCCTGGGCCAGAAAATCATGGGCATCGAAACGTTCGCCGGCCAGCGCGACGAACAGCGACCCCTTGGCAATGGCACGGGTATCGGTCGATACGCCCTCCAGGTTGAGATCGGCGCCGACCAGGCGGCCCTGAACAGCCTGAGCGACTTGCGAAAGCAGCCAGTTCATGCTGCACCCTCCTGATTGCTGCGCCGCAGCGCCAAGGCCGATTCGGCCTGTTCGACATCGGAAAAGGGCAAGCGAACGCCACCCATATCCTGGTAAGGTTCGTGGCCTTTGCCGGCGAGGAGCACCACATCGCGGGCATCTGCCTCGAGAATGGACTGACGGATGGCCGCGGCACGGTCGACTTCCATGATGGCGTGCGTCATGCCGGCTGCGATGTCATCGAGAATCGACTGCGGCGCCTCGCTGCGCGGGTTGTCGCTGGTGATCAGCACGCGGTCGGCAAGACGTTCGGCCACCGCGCCCATTTGCGGACGCTTGCCCTTGTCGCGATCGCCGCCGCAGCCAAAGACCACGCTCAAGCGGCCACCCCGCGCCGTGGCCACGTCGCGCAGCGCCGTCAGGGCGTTGTCCAGCGCATCCGGCGTATGCGCATAATCCACTGCCACCAAGGGCTCTCCATTGCCGCCGACACGCTCCATCCGTCCCGGCGGCGCAGTGATCTCGGACAGGCGCAGAGCCACGTCTTCGGCCGACAAGCCTGCATCGAACAGGACGCCGGCAATCGCCAGCAGGTTCGAAACGTTGTAACGCCCCACCAGCGCCGTATCGACCATGGCCCGACCATTCGGCAGGACGAGGTTGAAGCGCTGACCGAAAGGCGTATCGACCAGATTCTCGGCACGCACCACGGCGGGTAAATCGCGGCGCTGTTCGCCGATGCAATAACCCAGAACGCGCATGGCCGAGGTTTCGCGCATCAACTGTACGCCGAACGCGTCGTCCAGATTGACGATGGCCGTCCGCAGGCGCGGCCAATGGAACAGCTTCGCCTTGGCCGCCGCATAGGCATCCATCGTCCCGTGATAATCGAGATGATCGCGCGTGATGTTCGTGAATACCGCCACATCGACACGCGCACCGTTCATGCGCCCCTCCTCGATACCGATGGAGCTGGCCTCCAGCGCGCAGGCCGCCGCCTGCTGCTCGCGGAACCCGGCCAGGTAGCGCATCAGGGTGGTGGCCTCCGGTGTCGTGAAGCCGGTTTCGGTCATCGCGTCCGGGAAACCGGCACCCAGCGTACCGATGATCGCGCAGGGCTTGGGATAGACGCGAGCCAGGCATTGACTGATCGTCGTCTTGCCGTTGGTGCCGGTAATGGCGATCAGCGACAAGGCCTCGCTGGGATGGCCGTACACGGCGTGGGCGAGCGGCCCGGCCAGGGAACGCAACGCCGTATGCGTCAGGTGCGGAACGGGCCACGCCGCATCCCAGACAAAATCGCCACCCGGCTCCCAGAGCACGGCCACGGCGCCTTTCGCCAGCGCATCGGCGATGTAGCGACGACCGTCGGAGAGGTCGCCGGGATAAGCCAGAAACAGATCGCCCGGGCGAACCTGACGACTGTCGTCGGCAACGCCGGTCGGGGAAACGCCCAACGCGTCGAAGCGGTCGAGAATTTCGCGCGGGGCACTCACAGCTTTCCCTTTCCCTGCTCGGCCGTCGCCACCTGGATCGGCGCATCCGGTGCAATCCCCAGGGTGCGCAGCGCGCCGCCCATGATCTGGGAAAATGCCGGACCGGCCACATCGCCGCCGTAGTGACCACCGGCGCTCGGCTCGTCGATCATCACGGCAACGACCAGGCGCGGATCGCTGATCGGCGCGATACCGACAAACGAAGCCACGTATTTACGGGCATAGACACCGTCCTCGATCTTGTGGGCCGTGCCCGTCTTGCCGCCGACACGATATCCCGGCACGCGCGCCTTGGGCGCCGTACCTTCGGGGCCGGCAGCCATTTCGAGCATGGCCCGCAATTCCTTGACTGTTTGCGGCGAAAAGACACGCACGCCCCGCGGCGGCGCGTCTTCGACCTTGAGGAGCGACAAGGGCATCAATTCGCCGTCGCGGGCAAAAACCGTATAGGCCCGCGCCATCTGGATCAGGCTCACGGCAATGCCATGCCCGTAGGACATGGTCGCCTGCTCGATCGGGCGCCAATTCTTCCACGGACGCAAGCGACCGTTCACCTCGCCCGGAAACCCGAGATTCGGTGCCTGACCGAAACCAACACTGTCGAACATGTCCCACATTTCCTTGGGCGAAAACCCCAGCGCGATTTTGGCGGTACCGACGTTCGAAGATTTCTGGATCACCTGGGCGACCGTCAGCGCGCCGTGCGGGTGGGCGTCAGAGATGGTCGCCGGACCTATGGTCATCCTGCCCGGGGCGCAATTGATGACCGTATCGAAGCGAACTTTGCCGCGCTCCAGCGCCAGCGCGGCCGTAAACGGCTTCATCACCGAGCCCGGTTCGTAGGTATCGGTGATGGCGCGGTTACGCAGTTGCGCGCCGGAAAGTTTTTCGCGGTTGTTCGGGTTGTAAGTCGGCCAATTGACCAGCGCCAGCACTTCGCCGTTCAGCGCATCAATGACGACGGCGCCACCTGCCTTGGCGCTGTGCTTTTCGACCGCTTCCTTCAACTGCGTGTAGGCCAGATACTGGATTTTCGAATCGAGCGCTAGGCGGACGTCTTTGCCATCCTGCGGCGGTTTGGTGGCACCGACATCCTCGACGATATTGCCTCGGCGGTCGCGGATGACCGTGCGACTGCCGGAACGACCAAGCAGGCTGCTCTGGAAGGCCAGCTCGACACCCTCCAGACCCTTGTCATCCACACCCGTGAAGCCGACGATATGCGCCGTCATGTCACCGGTCGGATAGAAACGGCGATATTCGCGTTCCTGATGGATGCCCGGAAATTTCTGCGCAGCGATGCGCTCGGCCGTTTCCGGCGATACCTGGCGCTTGATGAAGGTGAAGGTTTTTTCGCTGGCGATCTTGCCATCCAGTTCGCGGACGCCCATGTCGAGCAGCGCAGCCAAGTGGCGCTTCTGCTCGCCATTCATCGTCCGTGCATCGCCGGGGATGGCCCAGATAGTCTTCATCGGGGTGGATACGGCCAGCATGTCGCCGTTGCGATCGACAATCTTGCCGCGAGAAGCGGAAATTTCGATGTCGCGCAGGTAGCGGGAGTCACCCTTTTGTTGCAGGAAGTCGTTATGAATCACCTGCAGATAGAAGCCACGCATCACCAAGGCCAGGAAGGCGCCCATCAGGAGCAGGCCCACCATGCGCGAACGCCAGCCTTGCAGAGCCAGTTGCAGCACCGGACTTTCGGTGAAGCGATGCCCACGCTGCGGACGACGACGCACAACCATCAGCGCCCTCCTTTCTGAAGCGCCTGTGGCTGCACGACACGGCCCAGTGCGTCTGGCGTCACCATGCGCAGCCGGTCGCGGGCAATTTTTTCAATCCGCGGATGATTTGCCCAGGTCGACATTTCCAGCTGGAGCTGACCGTACTCGATATCCAACTGGCGCGCCCGCTCCTGCTCCGCCTCCAGTGCCTGGAAGAGCTTACGCGCCCGGTGCTGGGAGGTCACCGCACCCAGCGCACAAACGACGACGATCAGGAGAAGGATCATGTTGAACCGCAGCATCACAATTTCTCGGCCACGCGCATGACGGCACTGCGCGCCCGGGGATTGGCCTCGACCTCCGCCGCACTTGGCTTGATCGCCTTGCCGACTAGACGGAGCTTGGGCTTGGGCAATTGATCAGCGCGCAGGGGCAGGTTCTTGGGCAAGGAATCCGGGGTCGATTGGGCGCGCATGAAATTCTTGACGATGCGGTCCTCGAGCGAATGGAAGGAAATCACTGCCAGACGGCCACCCGGCTTCAGCAGGTCGAGCGCCTGCGGCAGGGCTACCTCCAGCTGGCGGAGCTCTTGGTTGATATGAATCCGTAGAGCTTGAAAGCTGCGCGTCGCCGGGTCCTGCCCTGGTTCACGGGTGCGCACGGCCTCGCGTACGAGGGCCGCGAACTGACCTGTTGTGACAATAGGTTGTTCGACCCGAGCAGCCACAACCTTCTTTGCAATCTGGAAAGCAAACCGTTCTTCGCCATAGTTTCTAATGACCTCCGTTAT
>CAMKYP010000064.1 GCA_946477505.1 uncultured Dechloromonas sp.
TCGGTCAGAAGCGATGAAAGGGTATCTGCATGATCGACATTGGACGGGCGATGCAATGTTACGAGCCCATAACCTTCAGGTGTCGAGATGCGTTTCGGGTCAATGCCGTGCTCCTGCAAAGTCGTCGCCGGATCTCGAGCGAATTTCTTGTTATCCAAGAGTGAGTCAATCATGACGTTACCCACGAAACGAACCCTGTCAGCAGAGATTCCCTCAAGCATGAGGTTGCCTTCAGCGCTGCGCTCTGTGGTGTAAAGGAGGTCGGCGATCTGGTCGGTTAGAACGCGGTTGATTTCTTCGGGCATTCCTCTGTCATAACTGCGTAGTCCGGCTTCGACATGAACGACCGGAATATTTTTCTTCACCGCAACTAATGTGCAGGCAAGCGTCGAATTGACGTCACCGACGACCAAAATACAAGAGGGTTTTCTTTCATCAATAACAGGTTCAAATCGCTTCATCACTTCAGCCGTTTGAACAGCGTGAGACCCCGATCCGACTTCCAGATTGATATCGGGCTTTGGCAGCCGGAGATCATCAAAAAGCTTGTCGTTCATGTCTTTGTCGTAATGCTGACCAGTATGAACCAACAGTGTTGGTATGGGGGGCACATTCTCCGAAAAAGCTCTCAGGATTGGAGCCATTTTCATGAAATTGGGACGGGCTCCGACTACACAGATTACGGGACCCAAACCTTGGGGCCACTGGTCAGGTTTCGACATTTTCTTTGACTTTCAAATTGTCAGTAGAAAGGTTGCCGCTATGAAGCAGCCTCTCCATCAGATTCAGGGTAGCGCTGTTGATTCTTTCGAGTTGCAGCAGGCTTTGCTCAAGGCGGGCAAGTCGTTCCGCGACATGCTCTGCATTGAGGACTGCCAGCAATTGTTCGGGGGGAAGGGTTGCTGGCATGCCCGATCCGAGCGACGCGTTGCTGATGAACTGCGCGTTGGCGCTGGATGGTGAAACCAAATTGGCCTGTGGGGAAATCTGGGTTTCCCCTCCGATCGTCTCCTCAAAAATCTCTTTAGCTACTTCCTCTACATCCAGAGCATTGAAACTGTCTTGCTGGTTGAGGAAACCAAATAACAACAGGCGGTCGCATACGGAATTGATACGGCGCGGAATGCCACTGCTGGCCTTGAAAATTGCCTCGAAGGCCGGGGCGGCAATCTTTGGGCTTTCCTTGGCACCCGCCAATTTGAGGCGATGCTCGATGTATGCCTGGGTCTCAATAACATCCAGTGGGCCTATATGGCAGGCCGCGATGACGCGTTGACGAAATTGCATCATGTGCGGACTTTGTAGAATCTGACGAAACTCAGGCTGGCCGATTAAGAAGCTTTGCAATAACGCCTGATTGCCGTACTGGAAATTGGACAGCATGCGAAGTTCTTCGACTGCGCGGGTCGTTAGGTTCTGTGCTTCGTCTACAACCAGCAAGCAACGCTTTCCCTTCGTCGCCATGCTAATTAGGAAGGCTTCCAACGACATCAGGACATCCGATTTAGCGACATCCTTGGTACGTAGTCCAAATGCCGCACCGACCAGGCGCAATGTATCGTCAGCATCTAGTTGTGTACTGACCAGTTGGGCTGCGACGACTTTCTCCGGATCTAGGCTTTCGAGCAATCCACGGACGATAGTGGTTTTTCCGGCGCCTACTTCACCAGTGATTACAATGAATCCTTCATTTTGGTGCATCCCGTATTCGAGATAAGCCTGCGCCCGGCGATGCTGCTTGCTGCCAAAGTAGAAGGTGGGATCTGGATTCAGCTGAAAGGGTTTGCTGTTCAGGCCGTAAAAAGCTTCGTACATGCGTTCAGTAGGTGAAGGTCACAGTACCAATCAGAGCGTTTTCCTTGAAGGAAACTGTCCCGTCGGATTTGGTGTGGCGAATACTCAAGGAGCCAGTGGTTTTTACGCCAAGTTTGGTGGCCAGATTCAACTGGTACTGGTCAGTTGTAGTTCTGAGAGAGTTGCTACCTATCCCCGTGCTTTCCTGGCGAGACAACAACGCATTCAACGTGGATAGCGAACTGAGTTGGTGCGAATAGTTGACGATGAAACCCTCTTGCCGGATCTCCGATGCATTGGAGAAATCGTCAGTCGTTGCTGCAGCAGCCAAGGTTGATTGGCTCAGGTTACGATTTAGCAAGAGGGTGATGGAGTTGCGTGCGCCAAGAAGAACAAGCGCCAATTGTTGGCGACGCTGGATTGTGGCCCGTGACGCCAGAAAACTGCTGGTGACCTGTGCATTGGGGTCGAGCGTTGGATGGGTCAGGAAGAAACTCTGAATTGCAGCAGTTCGAGCAGGTTCCGGCAGGCCGGCATATTGCGCAGCAATCACGTTGTAGAGGCTACCGTAGCCTTGGCTGGCAAACTGGTTGGGCAGCACCGAAACATCGCGTGTATCGCTGAACTGGATGCTACTTTTCGGGAAACGGTGTGAGATGCTGATGTTATGGCCATCACCGAAGAAGCGCCGTTCTTTGAATGCGGAAAGCTGGGTCCGTTCGGTGGGGTTCCAGTCAAAACCGTAACCGTGCGTGCTTCGATCCTGTTGATCCGTTGAAGCGTAGTTGTTTTCTTCCCAGCCACCAGAACCAACGATACGAAACTGCGGTGTGATTGCGTAGGTAAGTCGACCGGTCAGGCGACTGGCATCGGTTTGGCGTCCAGTGCTGTAATCGACGCTCTGAGTACTGGCGTCTCCTGACCACTGTAGGTTGCTGAATGGTGTGCTTCCCTTGATTTGGCCGGCCCACTCGGAGACATCAATGTTTGCCACCCTGCTAGCATCAGAACGGGTGGTCGATCGGTTGTAGCGCAGCGAATAATCAACCAGACCTCCAAGCTGGCCTCGCAAAGACGGCGTGAGGCCAAACGTTCGAGTTTCTGTCGAATTGGCATTGATTGTGCTGGTGCCGGGCGACTGTGCGCCGAATGCCGATATCGATTGTTGCGCAATCCGGGCGTTTGCGTCTATGAACACCCAGTTGTCCACCGCCTCCAAGGTGGCGAAGCTGTTCAGATTATTCTGCGTGCGACTGTGATTCGATTTGGCATACGTCTGGGCATTCAGAGCGTAATCCAGATAGGCCTTGAGCCGGGCCGATTTACCTTCAATACGTATTCCTGGCGTCAACTGAGTAATCAGGTCCCCTTCCTTGTTTCCCTGGGCTCGATTGAGGGCTGCATTGTCGGTCAGTGTTTCCGTCAAACCAATTCTTGGTTTGATCGACCATGCACGAGCCAAGGTGCCAGCTTCAGTGGTCTCCGATGCTGGCGCGCCTATGTTCTGATTAGTCGAGGCGACACTACCTCCAGGCGCTCCGCCACCGAGGTTGGTAATTGATCCTGGGGTGGTTTGTGCAAAAACCGAAGTCGTTATAACGCTAAATACCAGGGGGGTAAGCTGATTGATTTTCTTGCTAACCATTCTGACCATATCCGTAGCCATACCCGTACTCATACCCGTAGCCAGCAGAGGCACTCTCTCTGGACTGATTGAGGATCATCATTTTGACTGGACAGGATTCAATCGTCCCTACAGCCTCCTTGACCGCAGATTGGGCTGTCTGGCCGGCATGGACAACCAAGACCACTTGCCCCATGTGAGTTGCCAATGCCCTGGCTTCGGTTGTCAGGAGCAGAGGAGGGGAGTCGAAAACGATAATCCGGTCCGGATAACGGTTGGCCATATCATGCAGCAGTCTGACCATGGCAGCACTGGCGAGCAATTCAGTCGCACGTTGGTGTTGAGTGCCGCTAGGGAGAAGCGAGAGTTTTTCAATGTTGGTCCGGAGAAGGACTTCTGAGATGTCAACCGAGTCCTGGTCAACAACATCCAGTAGACCAGAAGCGGGTGGGAGTCCGAGCATGTTTAGGACTGACGGGCGAGCAACATCAGCGTCGACCAGCATGACCGTATTGTCCCGTTCCATCGCGATACTGATGGCAAGGTTGATGGCCGTAAAGCTCTTGCCCTCCCCAGGCAGAGCACTTGTTACCATGATCAGGTTGCCATTTGGGACACGCGGCACCCCCTTGCCCATAGCGTTGGCGATCAATGGCCGCTTGATTACCCGATACTCATCGGCCATCTTGCTACGAGTTGCATTAGGAACCAGAAGCCCTGCACTAGCTATGGCGTCAAGATTGATATCGACTTTCTTTCTGAGGCTGGCTTTCGTGGAGGCTGACGGGAGAGCGGGCTCCGGAGCTTTTTGAGGCTTGAGCAGCGGAGAGTCCGGTCTGGTTGGCGAACCATCCTCTATTCGATAGGAGTCAGGGCGATCGACTGGAAGTGGTGCATTGATTTTTGACGGTTGCTCTGGAAATTCGGCACCTGCCTGGCGCAGTTGTTCCAGACGCTTCGCAGCTTGTTCAATGAGGCTCATGGTCAGGCTCCTGCTACACGCTTGGCAAGGAGGCTCAAGGCTGCAACGCCTGCGCCATAGCTGACGAACAATCCAGCCGTGGCCGCGATGAAGCGGCGTAAACTTGCACGTTCCTGCTTGATACGAGTCTCATTGGGCAGGAGTGAAACGGTACCAAGCACTTGCAGTCCTGTCACGTCACGAAGGGTTTTTGCATCGAAAAATACTGGTCGAATCTGGCTGGCAGCAAAGGCGACAAACAGGCCCGCAACCAAGGCCGCAACCAATCCCCCCGGAAAAAGAAGCATGCGGTTAGGGGCAACAGGGCTATTCGATGCGCGTGGTGGGTCAATCAGGCGGAAATCCGCTACCGAGCCGGTAGAGTCCAGGTCGCCGGAAAGCTCGGCACTTTCACGCCGGCTTACCAGTTGTTCATAGTTTTTCTTATGTACGTCGTAATCGCGATTTAGCTGAACATACTCAGCTTCGATCTGGGGGGCGGTCTTCATCATTTCCTTCTGACGTGATGCCCGAGCTTCGTATTCGCTGACACGGGCACGAAGCGATGCAACGGCTGCTTCTGATGTTGCTAGTGAGCGCTTTAGTTCCATACTGGCAGCGCCACTGCCGGCGAGAAGGGATGGATTTGCCGCAGCAGCCTTGCGTAATTCAGCTACCTCTCGGCGCTTTTGGTCCTCAAGTTCCTTGATCACCCGGCGGGTGTTCAGCACATCGGGGTGCTGCTCGGTATATTTCTGTAAGAGAGTATCAAGATTCCGCTTTTGAGCCTCAATGCGGCCATCCAATTCTGGCATCGATACCCCCGCACCATCGGAGTCTCCGCCCCGGCCCATACTGTCTCCGAGAATTTGTCGTTTTAAGGCGTCGCGGGATTGTTCAGCTTCGCGCAATTCGAGCTTGGCTTGGATCAGCAGATTATTCGTTTCCGCAAAGCGACCCAACGAGTCCTTGCCTTCGGTCGTCTGAAACTCGATGTTCTTGACCTTGAACTCTTTGAGGCGTGTCTCGGCTTCCGTCAGCTTGGCTTCAACGGACTTGATCTGATCATCAATGAACTTTCGTGCTGACTCGGAATCTTGACGTTTGTTTCCCAGACTCGACTCGACAAAAATCGAAACTAGCGCTTGAACGACCCTTTGGGCACGTGCCGGGTCGGTATCACGGTATGAGAGGGTGTACAGGTTGTCGCGGCCTACACCCTGAATCTTGAGGGATTGGGTGAGCGACTCAATGAGTTCCTCCTGCTCGGCTTTCCCTTTGATGTTCAGATCGAGATCCGCCATTCGGATAACTTTCTCAACGTTTGGTCGGCTGATCAGGGTGCGGCTAAGCATCATAATCTGCTGGTCAACGTTTGGCTGCACAGCCAGACCAGCCATCAATGGCTTCAGAATCGACTGAGTATCGACAAAAATTCGTGCAGAGGCTTCATAGCGGTCGGGAATGCGGAGGATGAGGCCGGCGGCCACTGCTCCGACTATCCAGGCTGTCAGCATCCCCAGCCGACGATGTTTCCAGGTCGCACGCAATATCGCCGATAGCTGGCGAAGAATCTCATCCATCTAGATGTCCAGAATCAAAGCCGCTCTCGATCAGGTGATCGGAGCGGCAAATTTAATAACTGAGAGTTAGAACCAGCTTTGCGGAATGATCAGGACATCACCTGGCTTCATCTCCACGTTGGCAGAGACATCGCCACGTTTGACGAGGTCTTTCAGTCGAACGCTGTATTGCGCGTTGTTCTCTGAGGTGCGCAGGATGGATGCCTTGTTCCCGTCAGCAAAGTCGGTAATGCCGCCCACGGCAATCATGACATCCAAGAGGGTCATCTTCTGCTTGTACGGAAGAATTTGCGGCTTGGCGGCTTCGCCAATAACGCGAATTTGCTCGCTGTAGGGGCCGACAAAGCCAGTGACAATCACAGTTACCACCGGGTCACGGATGAACTTGGCAAGTTCCTTTTCGATTTCCCGGGCGAGGGTGGTGGAATCCTTGCCCATGGCGTTCAGGTCGTCGATCAGCGGCGAGGAAATCTTGCCATCGGGGCGAACCGGGACCGACATCGACAACTCCGGGTTGCGCCATACGACAATATTCAGATTGTCACCCGGGCCGATTTTGTAACTGTAATCAGCGGATGCTGCTACAGAAGGCGCTGCCGGGTGAGAACTGCAGCCGAACATGGAGACTAGAGAGAGTGATGCGGCAGCGATCGCCAGCCATTTGAGTACTTTTTTCATGGGATTCATCATATTGGACATTTCATTTTCCCGGGCAAAGATGATCGTTAAGCTGGACCAGTCAACCAACAGGCATAATGATAACGGAACTCCGCTAGGTTGTAGTGAGGGTAAAACGATTCAATCGGAAGTATTTCACGATCATGTTAGATGCCGTGACGCAGTGCTTCGACAATGTCCGACTTGGCAGCGCGTCGAGCGGGAATGATCGCGGCAAGCATGGAGGCGATAAAGCCAACGGCACCAGCGGTTAACACCGATGTTGAATCCAGTCGAATCAGTGCGGTATAGCCGAGGTTTGCATTCGGTGGTGGGGGCATTGGAATGCCAATTGCCGAGATGCCTAGCGCAGCAAGACACCCTAGGATTATGCCCAAAAGGCCACCAATAAGGCCCAGCCAGAAACTTTCAATCATGATCAACCGGAAAACCCAATCGGAACGGTCGCCAAGCGCCCGAATAGTGCCAAACTCGCGTGTTCTCTCGAAAAGGGTCATGTTCATGCTGTTTATGACGCTGAGCAAGACCATGATCAGGATAATCAGACGCAAGACACCAAACTGCCGGTCATACAGGTCTACTGTCTTTTCGTAGAAGTCGGAAAGCGCATACCAAGGGGTCACGTCAAATCCCTGATTTGCGAGTAACTGCTTCATTGACGCCGCAGTAGCGTTTGTTGACGCCGTATCACTTAACTGAACTACCAGCATGTGTATACCGTCGGTATCCATTAGTGTCTTGGCAACGTTGAGTGGAATACGTACTGCGCGGGAATCAAATTCCTTCGAGAAACTTTGAAAAATCCCGACAAGCTCGAAATCTAATGTGTTTACTGCCCCGGCTGCCAAGGTCATAACGATGGTAACGCGGTCACCGATTTTAAGGCCCAGAGACTTTGCAACTCCATCGCCGACGACAATGCCATCGTGGTCACCGCTGGTTAGTGCCCGTCCCTCAATGTAGTTCAGGAATGTCCCGAGTTTGGCTTCGCCATCCGGTTCTATTCCTTCGCCGACAATGCCTAGATCGCGACGCCCATTATTGATTACTCCAGTAAATCCAAGTCGTGAAATGGCTTGATCAATTCCTGGTATCTGGTTTGCCAGTTTGGATCTGAGTTCATCGCCATCCTTGATCAGGAATTTTTCTGGAGCCCGGGTTTTGTTATCGCTGTAACCAGCACGTGTAATCTGAATATGACCTGTTTGGGAGTGAATAATCGCCTTTCCCAGTTGAATGAAGATATCGTTGACGAAGCCGCCGGCCAAGATTAACCCGGAGACGCCAATGGCGATTGCTGCCAAGGTGGCTGCGGTGCGCACTTTCTGGCGAAAGATATTGCGGAGGGCCAAAGAGAAAAGAATTTTCTGCACTACTGATTTGTGCGCAATGCGTCAACAATATTTAAGCGGCTTGCTTTCCATGCAGGCATGAGGCTGGCAAGCAAGGTGGTCATGGTCGAGAGTGCAAGGGCATCAAGTACTAACTGCGTGGTTATTATGATTTGGCCGGTAAATCCCCGGGCCATCCCGGGAGGTGGGGGCATCGGTATGCCAATGAATGAAATCAATTCCGCCAAAGATATAGCTGACATAACACCAACCAAGCCGCCTGCAATACCAAGCAGTAAACCTTCAAGCAAAAATTGCATCCATATCTCGCGACTGCGCACGCCAACGGCAAGGATAGTGCCGATCTCCGTTGTGCGCTCAAGTACGCTCATGGTCTGGATATTGGATATCGTTAGCACGATAATGAGCCCGATAATGATTTTGATGATCTCCACCTGCTTGCTAAACAGCACCACAGTTTTGTTATAGAAATCAGCTAAATCGCTCCATGGAACCAGCTGAAAGGTTTCTGAAGGCAAAATTGCTCTGAGTTTTTTGATGGTGGCTGCAGTGTCATGGGTATCTTCCAGAAGTCCCACCCATGAGGTTGCGCCATCTACACGCATTAATTTTCGCGCTAATGGAATCGGAATTCGCAGAGCGTAATTGTCGAACTCTTTGTTGATCGTGTAAAAAATCCCTGCCACGGTGACTTCAATTGCATTAGCACCACCGCTGGCAGCGGTAACCAATAGGACGATCTGTGAGCCCGGCTTGGCGCCTAGGTTTTTGGCTAGCCCCTCGCCAAGAATGACCGATTTTTCGTCTAGGCGACTGAGGTCGTTGCCTTCGGAGATCGTGATTCGGCTACTAATCGGCCGCTCACGTACCGGATCAATACCTTCGCCAGCGAAGGTTACGGTTGTTTCCCCCAGACTGGCTAGCCCAAAAAAAACCAGGCGCGGCGTCAGGCTCTTTAATCCGGGGTGCGCAGCTACCAATGATTCCTGGTCCGATTGGGCTGGTAACAAATAATTGTAGGGATCAGACAGGCCTTTTTCAAAATAGCCTGGGCGTACAATTTGAAAATGCCCAAGTTGGGAGTGAATTGTCGCCTCCCGCATGTCGTGGAAAATCCAGTTGATAAACCCCCCGGCCAGAAGGAAGGCAACTACACCCCCGGCGACCGTTAAGGCAGCCACGGTTGTCCGGCTGCGATTCCGGAGTAAATTCAGAACTGCAAGACGGATAAGTGTCTGGAGCACGGGCGCAGCCTGCGATTATGGGTAAGGCGATTGTATCGTGGTGGAGATAGAATGCCAGTGTTCGGATTGAATTTGATTTTTCGGTAATGCTTGAGCAGAGAGGGATTGCATGAGCAACTTTGATTACGCGCAGGCTTTTTCCAGAAATATTGGTTGGGTTACTGAGGCGGAGCAAGCACGTTTGCGAGAAACGCGGGTTGCCATTGGTGGCCTGGGTGGTGTCGGTGGGGTGCATTTATTGACCCTCGCCCGCTTGGGTGTGGGTAAGTTTTCAATCGCTGACTTTGATGTCTTTGATATCGTTAATTTCAATCGTCAGGTTGGTGCGCTGACTTCAACCATTGGCCGATCGAAACTGGAGGTTCTTTCGGAAATGCTTCGCGACATTAATCCGGAGGTTGATCTCAAAGTATTTTCCGACGGTATCAATCAGGGCAATATCGATTGCTTTCTCGAGGGGGCAGATGTCTACGTCGACGGTCTGGATTTCTTTGCGTTTGACGCTAGGCGAGCCACTTTTTCTGCTTGCGAGTCGAAAGGGATTCCGGTTGTTACGGCTGCGCCGCTTGGTTTAGGGGCTGCGCTGGTTGTTTTTGGTCCGGGGAGTATGTCTTATGAGGAGTATTTCGGTTTCAAGGGCTGCCAAAGTGAGCTTGACCTTGCGATAAATTTTCTTATTGGATTGTCTCCCGCAATGCTTCAGCGAGGCTATGTTGCTGATATGAGCCGAATCAACCTTCGGGAGCGCCGGGGTCCGTCATGCATTGCTGCTTGCCAGCTCTGTGCGGGTGTGGCGGCGGTTGAGGTCCTCAAGCTGGCATTGAGGCGTCCCGGTATTCGAATGGCGCCTTGGGCAAGCCAATTCGATTCATATCGAATGAAATATATTCATACATGGCGTCCCTGGGGGGCCAAAAACCCCCTTCAGCAGCTAATGGGTTTTCTGGTTAGGCGGCAGCTAGGGCTGTAACGAATCTAGTTGGGATTCGATTATGAACGAGTCTGCGCTCTTACGCTTCGAGCGTTCAGAATGGGCGGTGGGGTATCCTATGCGCAGGACGATATGTGGTAGTTCATCGGCCTCAAGATTCAAAACATTGCGAGAGAGGGCGAGAGCTTTTTGCGCAAATCCTGCGGCCGCTTCGTCAAGTTCACCTCGCTGCAATCGATGTGCCATGTCAGTGATGACGTAGTAAGGGTGTACCGCTACGCCCATTCGGTTCAGCTTTGTCCAAATTTCGGCCAGCGTATGCCCTGCTTGCCAAGTTAACCCCGGTTCTTTTTTGCTGGAGATTACGATCAGAGCGGGTGCGTTTCGCACTGGTAGGCTATCGACAAGTGCCATGATCTTTGAAATCCCCAGCAAATTCAGGATCGACATTCGAGGCCAAGAGGAAATGAATTTCATGAACCCCCTTCCGCCAGGAGGAAGGTGTAGCGTCCTCAAATCTAGTCCGTCGCCTATTTCGGCTTCAGATGGTGACCACCGTAAGCTGGAAAACAACCATTTGTGAAGTTCTTCGTTTTTGAAGCGAAGTTCTGAGCAAATTCTTATCGCTTCGGCAACTTTCCGGATAGGCGCGGGCTCAGAGATGAATTGAAGTTTGATTTGATTGCCTGCTGCAATTTGTTCAATGGGGGAGTTGATTATTGAGCCGATAAAAGGATGTCGGTTGGTGTGTCGTTGGCGAAGTGCGCTTTCCATTGCCTCACTAATTCTGTCTGGTGGTACAAATGATAACCGCCAGTTTCCGAGAGCATCGATAGATGACGAGGTATTGTTCGTCCCGCAGATTTGCTCAAGGTTGTAGCAGAGAGCGCCGGTGCTCAACAGGGTTGCATGGCCGGTCGGACCGAATAGATCCTTTGAGCCTGCGTGATGATAGACAACCTCCCAGTGATCGCCACGGTTTACAAATCGCCAGGGTTGCGAGTTGTCTGCTGACGGTGCGGTCACTGCCAGATCAATGGTGCGCTTGGCGATTTCAGGGATGATTTCAGGGATCATGGCTCATTGTATTCAACGTACCGGTAAAGAAAAACCCCCTGTGTGTTGCACAGGGGGTTTTGATAAAACCAAACGCTGATTGCGCTGGACTTATTGTTGCTTGCGGCGGCGCGTTGCAACGAAGCCCAGCAGGCTGGCGCCAAGAAGACCCAGGATTCCCGGCTCGGGAACCTTTTGAATAGACAGCGAGGCGCTTTTCACGGTGACTTGGTTTTCTTCGGTGGTGAAACCAAGGCAGCCATTAGCAGCGCCAGCTGCTGCACACTCTGCGTTGGTCAGCAAACCAAATCCATCGAGTTGCAGCTTTACGTTATACCAATCATCAGGAGAAGCGCTCAGTTTGATCAATTGGTTGAGGCTGTAATCAGCGCCAATCGTCAGGCCAGTTCCTGTGATGTCCAGCGTAAAAATGTCGCGGCAGGGAATAACACTTGCTGAGGCGCAGGTCCCAGCAACGTTTTCTGTTTCTTTGAAGCGAATTGCAAAAGTAAGCGAGGTGCCGAGATTGGGGCCAACGAAGGGGCTAATCGGCTGCAGCGTGATGACGTCGAATAGCGTTGCTTCCTTGAGATATGCACCGGTAACGGGCATGTTGGTGTGGCTGAATTCCACGGTCTGAACCGGAGCTGCTCCCGTGTTCAGGTTGCCCGACCATTGACCGTTGGTTCCGCCGGATACCGAAATGGAGCTCTGGGTGTACGGTGCATTCCAGTTGCGGCCCCAGGACAGGGTTGAGGGCATGCCCAGTACCGGATTGATATCCGAGGAGCTGGTTGGGGTGATGCCATTCTCCCACGTCCAGCTCTGGAAGCCGGAGTTTACAGATGCAGACCAAGTAGTAATGGCGGGGAGCGCATGTGCACTCATGGCAGCAAACAGGCCTGCCAGCAACGCAGTGCCAATTGCTGTGCGCTTCAGGGGGGTGGAAGATTTCCGGGTCATGATTGCTCCTTAATGTTGTTTAAAGCCGGCTCAATAAGCCTGCGCTCTGGTTTGAAGTAAGCAATCTGCATGCCAATGTTTTATTTTATTGATTTTAAAGATTTAATTTGTTTTTGTTGGAGGGCTTGGGTGGTTGGTGTAAAAAAAATCGACACTCGGTGCGCCGCCTTTAGAAAGAGTAGCGAACCTCGGAGTAGACTCTATCCTGTTGATCGTAACGTCCGAACAACCCCGTGGCAGCCCCGTTAAATACGTCTGCCCCCAAGACCCAGCGCCAGTTGCGCTGGAAGTTCCAGGTTACTCTCGGTCGGAAAAGCCAGTCCGTCCGGTTCAGGCTGGAGATGAAAAGAGCCTGGGCTTCCCAGTTGGGCACGACCTTGGTATTCAGCAGCAGGCTGTAACCGTTCTCGCGCTTGTCTGAAATGGTGTATTCGTTGAAGCCGAAATACTGGCGCTGGAATATCTGGACGTTTAAGCGGCTTTCGGCGGGTAAGGTGAAATCAAGCCCGGTCGCCCAATCAAGTGTGTTCTGTTGGACAACGCCGTCGCTGTCCAGCGGATTAAGCGATGCGAAACTGCGGCCACGGGTGTATACGCCTTCGGCCTTCCAGACAATATCGCCAAAGTCCTTGGCGAGTGTGCTGCCGTATTGGTGAATACGGTCGTGGCGGGCTTCGTAAATGAAGCTCTTTGAAGACAGGTCGATGTTGCGATAGAAAGTCGCGTTGTTGTCGGTGCTGCGGTAGTAGAACGCAGAAACGTCCCAGCCGTTCTTGAGCGTAGAAATGC
>CAMKYP010000065.1 GCA_946477505.1 uncultured Dechloromonas sp.
GCCAAGGCGGTCGAGTTCGTGAAGACTGGCGCCGAGGTCTATCGCAAGGTGTAAAGCCGGCGATCGATTTCCGCTAATCCGTAACAAAAAAACGGCGGGAGGGTTCCCGCCGTTTTTCATTTAACCTTGCGCCATGGATGTCTTTCTCTCTTCTTCCCAGCTGCTTCCCTTTGTTGCCGCGTCGGTATTGCTGACGCTGGCACCGGGGCCTGACAATCTGCTCGTGCTGGCCTTGGGCATGGCGCGCGGTCGTCGGCAAGGCGTGGCGTTTGGTCTGGGGTGTGCGGCGGGCTGTCTGAATCACACCGCGCTGGCTGCGCTCGGAGTGGGGGCGCTGATCGTTGCTTCCGAACTGGCTTTTAGCGCCTTGCGCGTGGTTGGTGGCTTGTACCTGATCTGGCTGGGGGTTCAGGCGATACGCCATGCGGCATCGGCTGACGCGCAACGTCTGTCCATTCCGGCCGATAGCTGTGCAAGGCTGTTCCGGCGCGGGTTGCTGGCCAACGCCATCAATCCCAAGGTGGTGCTGTTCTTTCTTGCCTTCCTGCCGCAGTTCGTGCAGGCGGAACGCGGTGAAGCGGCGTGGCAGATCGTGCAGTTGGGCGTCGTGTTCACGCTGCAGGTGGCCGTGGTGTTCGGGCTGATCGGCGCTTTTGCCGGTGCCTTGGGCGAACGGCTGGCCCGACGTCCTGCTGTTGCGATGTGGCTGGACCGTCTTGCCGGCGGACTGTTCCTGTTGCTGGGGCTGCGCCTCCTGAGTGGGCGTTGATCGCGATGGCGTGTCGTCCTGGCTGCGGCGCTTGTTGCATTGCGCCATCGATTTCGTCGCTGAACAAACCGGCGGGGCAGCATTGTGCGCATCTCGATGATCAATTTCGGTGCACCATTTTCGGCCGCCCCGAGCGTCCGGATTGCTGCAGTGGCCTGCAGCCGTCGCCGGAAATGTGTGGTGCGACGCGCGAGGAGGCGCTGATCTGGCTGGCGAATCTGGAAGCAGCTACCCGGCCGGGATAGTAGAATGCGGCCTCCTCTATCAGGCTGCATTCCATGGACCCGATCCTCCTGCTCAAGGCGCTCATTCTCGGCATTGTCGAGGGGCTGACCGAATTCCTCCCCATTTCGTCGACCGGGCATCTGATTCTGGCTGGCGATTTGTTGAATTTCAACGACGATCGCGGCAAGTTGTTCGAAATTGTGATTCAGTCCGGGGCGATTCTTGCTGTTGTCTGGGAATATCGCGAGCGTCTGCTGGTGGTGGCGCGCGGTGCGTTCAGCGACAAGGCAGCGCAGAAATTTATCCTCAACCTGTTCGTCGCCTTCCTGCCACTGGCCGTTCTCGGCCTGACCTTCGGCAAGGCGATCAAGGCCAATCTGTTCAACCCGATTGCCGTGGCGACGACCTTCATCCTGGGCGCCTTCGTCATCCTGTGGGCTGAAAAGCGCGAGCACAAGATCCGTGTCGAAAGAGTCGAGGACATGACGCTGGTCGATGCGTTGAAGCTTGGCGTCGCCCAGGCCTTTGCGCTGATTCCCGGCACCTCGCGTTCCGGGGCGACAATCATCGGCGGTCTGCTGTTCGGCCTTTCGCGCAAGGCGGCGACCGAATTTTCCTTCTTTCTCGCCATTCCTACGCTGGGCGTGGCGACGGTTTACCAGTTGTACAAGGAGCGCGCCCTGCTCAGCGTCGACGATATCGGCATGTGGGTGGTGGGCTTCATTTCCGCCTTCATTTCGGCTTTCCTGTGCGTTCGCTGGCTGCTGCGCTTCATTTCCAGCCATGATTTTGTGCCCTTTGCCTGGTATCGCATCGTCTTCGGCATCGTTGTGCTGACCACGGCCCATTTCGGCTGGGTGCAATGGACCGCCCACTGATCCTCTATTTGCACGGCTTCTGCTCGTCGCCGGCTTCGTGGAAATCGCGGCTGCTCGGCGAGGAGATGGCGCGCCGCGGGCTGGCGGAGCATTTTGCCTGTCCGCAACTGTCGCCGGTGCCGGACGAGGCGGTTGTCTGCGCTGAAACATTGATCGAGCAGGCGGGCGGCGAGGTCGTGCTGGTGGGATCGTCGCTGGGCGGCCACTACGCCAACCATCTGGCCGAAAAGCACGATCTGCGGGCCGTGTTGGTCAATCCGGCGGTGATCGATCTGCTTGATCTCGGTCTTTTCGTTGGCGATCACACCAATTTCCATTCTGGCGAGGCCTTTACCTTCACCACGGCGCATGCTGCGCAACTTCGGTCGCAGGTTCGTGTTCCCAGTCCGGGTCGCTATTGGTTGCTGGCCGAAGCGGACGACGAGGTGCTCGACGTGAGGCTGGCGGAAGCCTTCTACGCCGGCTGTCGGCAAACCATCCTGCCGGGTGGTGACCACAGCTTCACCAAGTTTCCCGATTTCGTATCGCAAATCATTGAATTCGCTGGGCTATAATCCGCCGATGAACGTATTGTTTGAAGAAGATGGCGGCTTCAAGGCCGGCAGTATCATGGCCGACAACGACAGCTCGTTGCAGGTCGAAATGCCTACCGGCAAGCGGAGCAAGATCAAGGCAGCAACCGTGCTGCTGCGTTTTGATAAGCCCTCGGCGGGCGCCCTGCTGGAGCAGGCGACGCCGTTGGCCGAAGCGGTCGAAGCAGATTTCCTGTGGGAGTGCGTCAGCGATGGCGAATTTTCGTTTCTGGATTTTGCCCGTGATTACTACGGGCACGACCCCGCCCCGGTCGAAGCGACGGCGGTGCTGCTTGCCCTGCACGCCGCGCCCGTCTATTTCCACCGCAAAGGCAAGGGCCGCTTCCGCAAGGCGCCTCCCGACATTCTCGCAGCTGCTCTGGCCAGTCTTGAAAAAAAGCGTCAGCAAGCGTTCGCCATCGAAGGCTGGATAAACGAACTCAAGGCATTCCGCCTGCCGCCGGAAATCGGCGCGCTGACCGATGCGCTGCTTTACGCGCCGGATCGCAACAAGCCGGAAACCAAGGCCTTCGAGACGGCTTGTGCCGAAACCGGCCTGACAGCGGCGCAACTGCTGTTCAAGTGCGGTGCGATCAAGTCGGCCTACCATCTGCACTACAAGCGTTTCCTGCATGAGCAGTTCCCGAAAGGCATCGCCTTTCCGGCACTGGAGGCGCCCGGTCTGCCGGCCGACCTGCCGAAGGCCGATGTGCGGGCCTTCTCGATCGACGATGCCAATACCACCGAGATCGATGATGCGCTCTCCGTCGTCAAATTGCCGGGCATCGGTTCGCGCATCGGTATTCACATCGCTGCGCCGGGGCTGGCCATCGCCCATGGCTCGCCGCTCGACGGCGTGGCGCGTGCCCGTCTGTCGACGGTCTACATGCCGGGCAACAAGATCACCATGCTGCCCGATGCCGTGGTCCAGAACTACACGCTGGCCGGCGGTGTCGATTGCCCGGCGGTGTCGCTCTACCTGACGGTCAATGAATCGCTGGAAATCCTCAGCCACGAATCTCGGCTGGAGATGGTGCATATCGCCGCCAACCTGCGCCACCACGAAGTCGAGCCCTGGTTCAATGCCGAGACGGTCGGCGGCCCGTTGGCGGACGAGCCTTTCGCTCAGGAACTGCTCTATCTGTGGCACTTCGCCAACGCCTGCGAAGGCCGGCGCGGCAAGCCGTCCGCCGTGCAGGGCATCAACGACTACAACTTCGCCATCGTCGGCGATCTGGCCGCTCCGGATGCGTGCACCGTCGAGATTTCCGAGCGCAAGCGTGGCAGTCCGCTCGACAAGCTGGTCGCCGAGTTGATGATTGTCGCCAATTCGACCTGGGGTGGGCTGCTGGCCGACAAGAACGTGGCCTGCATGTATCGCGCCCAGACGCAGGGCAAGGTGCGCATGACCACCTCGCCGCTGCCGCACGAAGGACTGGGGGTGCCGCAATACGCGTGGATGACCTCGCCGCTGCGTCGCTACTGCGATCTGGTCAACCAATGGCAGCTGATCGCCTGCATCAAGGGCGAAACGCCGGCATTTGCCCAGAAATCGGCAGAGTTGTTCGGTGCGATGCGCGATTTCGAGGTGACTTACGGTGCGTATGCCGATTTCCAGCGCCAAATGGAACGTTACTGGTGCTTGCGCTGGCTACAGCAGCATGGGGTGGCCGAGATTGACGCTACCGTGCGTCGCGAGCAACTGGTCAAGCTCGATCACCTGCCCTTGATGTTGCGTGTGCCGTCCCTGCCGGCTGACCTTCTGCCCGGCCAACGCGTACATCTGGCGGTCGAGAGCATAGACCTGCTGGCTCCGGAGCTGACTTGCCGCTTCCTGAATCTCCTGGGCGACAGCAATGCCGCAGAAGCCGTGGAGGAAGAAGAGGCGTGAAGCCGGCAGTCAGCCCTCGCCGCGCGCGCGTTGCCGAACAGGATCGCCGGCTGTGGATCGCGCTCGCCATCTCGCTGGTCGTGCATGGCCTGCTGCTGACTCTGCATTTCAAGTTTCCCGAAGCGTCGAAGGCCATGCAGGAAAAGGCCATGGACATCATCCTGGTCAATGCCAGGTCGGCACGCAAGCCCTCCGATGCCCAGGCACTGGCGCAGGCGAATCTCGACGGCGGCGGCAACACCGACGAGAATCGCCGGGCCAAGACGCCCTTGCCGTCGACCCAGAAGCAAACCGAGGGCAACGACCTCCAGCAGATGCAGCGGCGTGTGCAGGAGTTGGAAACGGCGCAGCAAAAGCTGCTGACCCAGGCGAAGAGCCTGCGCACGGTGGCCACCGAGAAGATGGTCAGCGAGCAGCCGGCTCCGGTTCCCAGTGTCAGCGGCCTCGATCTGGCCGAGTCGGCGCGGGCGATGGCCCGCCTGGAGGGGGAAATAGCCAAGGCGGCGGACGAGTACAGCAAGAAGCCGCGCAAGAAATTCGTCGGGGCGCGTACTGAGGAATATGCACTGGCCGCCTACCTCGATGCGTGGAAACAGAAGATCGAGCGTATCGGCACCCTGAACTATCCGCCCGAGGCGCGTGGCAAGCTGTACGGTGCGGTGGTGATCTTCGTCGAACTGCGCGCTGAGGACGGCAGCCTGTACAACGCAGAGATTTCCAGATCTTCCGGCCATAAGGTGCTCGATCAGGCCGCCTTGCGCATCCTGCGCATGTCGGCGCCTTTCGGTGCCATCCCAGCTCAGGGCTTGGGCGGTGCGACCATCTTGTCTTTCGCACGGACCTGGTATTTCACGCAGGGTGATTCCCTGAATACGGCCAGCAAATAGGCTGCTGTGGCGAATACCGGGGGCCGTGGTAGCCTTCAGCCACTTTTCCGTTCCCTCTCTTCCTGCTGAACCATGTCCGACCTCTACGCCGTTTTCGGCAATCCGATTGCCCACTCCAAGTCGCCGCTCATCCACGCCGCCTTCGCCGCGGCCCTCGGGCAGGATATGTGTTACGAGGCAAGGCTGGTGCCGCTTGACAGCTTTGCGTCAGTGGTCGCCGAATTCGTCGCTGCCGGTGGCAAGGGAGCCAACGTGACGGTGCCCTTCAAGGAGGATGCCTTCCGGCTGGCTACCCGCCTCTCCGACCGGGCGGCGCGGGCCGGCGCGGTGAATACGCTGGGCTTCGCCGGCAACGAGGTGTTCGGCGATAACACCGATGGTGCCGGGCTGGTTCGCGATATAACCCATAACATAGGTTGTGCGCTGGCTGGCAAGCGCATCCTGCTGCTCGGTGCCGGAGGCGCTTCGCGTGGCGTGATCGCCCCGCTGCTCGCCGAAGGGCCGGCTGCGCTGGCCATTGCCAATCGCACTGCCACCAAGGCAGCAACACTGGCTGCCGCATTTGCCGATCTCGCCCCGGTCGAGGGCGGGGATTTCGGTCGCTATGCCGGGCGCCGTTTCGACGTGGTGATCAATGCCACCTCCGCCAGCCTGTCGGGTGAAGGCCTGCCCCTGCCGACCGGCGTTTTCGCGCCGGGTAGCCTGGCTTACGACATGATGTACGGCAAGGGCGAAACGCCCTTTCTGCGCTTGGCGCGCGAGCAGGGCGCCGGGCGCTGTGCCGACGGTCTGGGCATGCTGGTTGAGCAGGCGGCCGAGGCCTTTTTTGTCTGGCGCGGTGTCCGTCCCCAGACAGCTACCGTGCTAGCCGACCTGCGCAGCGGGCTGGCCGGATGAAAACCCTGGGCCGTTGGCTTAAATGGTGCCTGCTCGGCTTGGTTGTTATTTTCCTGTTATGGCAATTGTGGCTGCTTGGCTGGGTTTTGCTGTGGGGCTGGATCAATCCGGGCGAAACCAAATTCATGGAAATCCGGCTCGCGGAATTGCGGCTCAAGAACCCGCAGGCGCAACTCAAGCAGCAGTGGGTTCCCTATGAACGGATTTCGATCCATCTGAAGCGGGCGATCATCGCGGCGGAGGATGCCAAGTTCGTCGATCACGAGGGCTTCGACTGGGAAGGGATGCAAAAAGCCCTGGAAAAGAACCAGAAGAAGGGGCGCTTCGTGGCAGGCGGTTCGACCATCAGCCAGCAATTGGCCAAGAACCTCTTCCTGACGCCGAACAAGTCGTATTTCCGCAAGGCCGAGGAGGCGATCATCACGCTGATGCTCGAGAATCTGTGGAGCAAGCGACGCATCTTCGAGGTCTACCTGAACGTGATCGAGTGGGGTAACGGCGTCTTTGGCGCCGAGGCGGCGGCGCGTCACTACTATAACGTCGGGGCAGCCCAGCTGGGGCCTGAACAGGCGGCGCGGCTGGCCGGCATGGTACCCAACCCCCGCTATTACGACCGTAATCGGGCGGCACCGGGATTGGGGCGCAAGACGACGATCATCCTCGGGCGCATGGCGAGCGCCGATGTGCCGTGAAATATTCCCCGGATAAGGGTTTTCCAGCGTGATTTTGTAGGAACCCGGTCATCTGCCCGGTGCTAAAATGGCAGACCTTTTGCCGCACCGCACCATGAGCGAAGAAGCCCAGCTGACCGACACCGAAGACTTGCAGGAGCGCCTCGCCGAGGTGCAGACCCTGCTCGCCCGGCACAAGCTGGTCGAAGAGCTGGTGCATCGTCAGGAAGGGCCGCGCCACGACCTCGTCGAGGAGGTCGTGCACAAGCAGCATCTGCATGAATTACAGGCCCGGCTGGAGCCGATGCACCCGGCGGATATCGCCTATGTGCTCGAGGCATTGCCGACCGACGAACGACTGATCGTCTGGGGGCTGGTCAATCCGGAACTCGAGGGCGAGGTGCTGCTCGAAGTCTCGGACGCCGTCCGGGAAAGCCTCATCGAGTCGATGGAGCGCACCGAACTGGTCGCCGCCGCCGAAACGCTCGATGCCGACGAACTGGCCGATCTTGCCCCCGACCTGCCGCAGGGCGTCATCGACGACGTTTTCCTCGGCCTCTCGGTCGAGGAGCGCGAGCAATTGCGGGCCGCGATGTCCTATCCTGAGGATTCGGTCGGCTCGATCATGGACTTCGACATGGTGACCGTGCGCGAGGACGTCACCCTCGAAGTCGTGTTGCGTTACCTACGCCGCTTCGACGAACTGCCCGACCACACCGACCAATTGTTCGTGGTCGATCGCGATGAACGCCTGAAGGGGGTTCTGCCGCTCAATATCCTGCTGGTCAATGAGGTCGATGTCGAGGTCGGCACGCTGATGCAGACCGACTTCGTCGAGCTGGAGCCCGACGATTTCGCCGAGGAAGCCGCCAAGGCCTTCGAGCGCTACGATCTGGTGTCGGCCCCGGTGGTGGACCCTGAAGGCAAATTGGTCGGGCGGGTAACGGTTAACGAGGTCGTCGACTACATCCGCGAAGAAGCCGAGCACGAACAGCTGGCCGCTGCCGGTCTGAAGGAAGAGGAAGACATCTTCGCCTCGGTCTGGGACTCGGTGAAAAACCGTTGGGCGTGGCTGGCCATCAATCTGGTGACTGCCTTCGTCGCGTCGCGCGTGATCGGTGCCTTCGAGGATTCCATCGAAAAACTGGTGGCACTGGCGGCGCTGATGCCCATCGTCGCCGGAATCGGCGGCAACTCGGGCAACCAGACGATCACCATGATTGTTCGTGCCATCGCCATGGGCCAGGTTCAACCGGATGCCATGCGTCGCCTGTTGCGCAAGGAACTCGGCGTGGCAACCATCAACGGCCTGATCTGGGGTGGGCTGCTGGGTATCGCGGCGTGGTGGCTCTACGGTAGCATCAAGCTCGGTGTCGTCATGACGGCCGCGATGACGCTCAATCTGCTGCTCGCCGCGTCAGCCGGCGTCGGTATCCCCTTGCTGCGCCAGAAATTCGGCGCCGACCCGGCGGTCGGCGGTTCGGTGATGATTACCGCGCTGACCGACTCGGGGGGCTTCTTCATTTTTCTCGGCCTGGCGACGCTGTTCCTGATGTAAGCCGCCAGCGGCTTGCCGATCAATGACTGTCGGGGGTGACCAGCTTGAGCCCGACAATGCCGGCCACGATCAGGCCGATGCAGACAAAGCGCAGGGCTTCGCGTGATTCGCCGAACAGGATCATGCCGAGGATGGCCGTGCCGACCGCGCCAACACCGGTCCATACCGCATAGGCGGTACCCAGCGGCAGCACCTTCAACGACCAGCCAAGCAGCACGACGCTCAGCACCATTGCTGCCAGCGTCGCGAACGAAGGCAGCAGCCGGCTAAATCCTTCGGTGTATTTGAGTCCGACCGCCCAGCCGATCTCGCAGAGCCCGGCGACCAGCAGTACCAGCCAGGCTTGCAGCGAACTCATGTCAGGCTCGCGAACCAGGCGTCGGCGGCGCCGACCGTGCCGGCAATGTCGGCGTCGGTATGGGCGGCCGAGACGAAGCCGGCTTCGAAGGCCGACGGCGCGAAGTAATGGCCGGCGGCTATCATGGCGTGGAAGAAGCGGTTGAAGGCTTCCTTGTCGCAGGCCAGTACGGCATCGTAGGTGGTCGGGCAGGCGTCGGCGAAATAGAGCCCGAACATGCCGCCGATGTTCTGTGCCGAGAAGGCGACGCCATGTTTCTTCGCTGCGGCAACCAGCCCGTCGCACAGCGACTTCGTCTTCGCGGTCAGCGATTCGTAGAAGCCGGGTGCCTGAATCAGCTTCAGGGTGGCGAGACCGGCTGCGGTGGCGATCGGATTGCCCGACAAGGTGCCGGCCTGATAGACCGGCCCGAGCGGGGCGATCTTTTCCATGATCTCGCGCTTGCCGCCAAAGGCACCCATCGGCATGCCGCCACCGACTACCTTGCCGAAGGTGGATAGGTCCGGGGTGATGCCGAACAGGCCTTGCGCGCTCTTCAGGCCGACGCGGAAGCCTGTCATCACTTCGTCGAAAATCAGCACGGCGCCGTACTGTGCGGTCAGGTCGCGCATCGCCTTGAGGAACTCGGCGGTCGGCGCGATCAGATTCATGTTGCCGACCACCGGTTCGACGATCACGGCGGCGATCTTGTCGCCATGCGCCTTGAAGGCTTCGGCCAGACCCTGCGGATCGTTGTAGGTGAGCACCATGGTCGTTTCGGCGGTGCCGGCCGGGACGCCGCCCGACGACGGATTGCCGAAGGTGAGCAGGCCGGAACCGGCCTTGACCAGCAAGTGGTCGGCGTGGCCGTGGTAGCAGCCCTCGAACTTGACCAGAATGTCGCGGCCGGTGAAACCGCGCGCCAGGCGGATGGCGCTCATCGTCGCCTCGGTGCCGGAAGAAACGAGGCGGACCATGTCCATCGACGGCACCATCTCGCACAGCAGGTCGGCGATCTCGACCTCCTTCTCGGTCGGCGCGCCGAAGGACAAGCCGTCGACGACGGCAGCCTGCACGGCGGCGATGACTTCCGGGTGAGCGTGGCCGAGGATCATCGGCCCCCAGGAGCCGACGTAGTCGGTGTACCACTTGCCGTCGGCGTCCTGCACCTTGGCCCCGGCACCCTTCTGGAAGAACAGCGGCGTGCCGCCGACCGAGCGGAAGGCGCGCACCGGCGAATTGACGCCGCCGGGAATGTGTTTCTGGGCGCGGGCAAAGAGGGTTTCGTTGCGCGAGTTTGCGTGCAGGGTCATGGTCAGGTTCTCTCGAAAAGTTTCTGGAATTGGGCAGCGCGGGCGGCGATGTCCGGTGCCGAGAAAAGGTCGGTGATGACCGCGATCAGGTCGGTTCCGGCCTCGATCAGCGGCGGCGCGTTGTCGAGCGTGATGCCGCCGATGGCGCAAACCGCTACGGGCAGTTCACCGGCGGCCCGGCTAAACAGTGCCGGCTCGGCGCGCGGCGCATCCGGCTTGGTCGGGGATGGGTAGGCGGCGCCAAAGGCAATGTAGTCGACGCCGGCGGCACTGGCTACGGCAGCGGCCTGAAAATCGGCGTAACACGAGGCACCCAGAATTTTGTCGGGGCCGAGAATGGCGCGTGCGGCGCGCAGGTTGCCGTCGTCCCTGCCCAGGTGGAGGCCGTCGGCATCAATCAGGGAGGCCAGTGCAATATCGTCGTTGACCAGCAGCGTGGCGCCGAAGCGCCGGGTCAGCGTGCGCAAGGCCTTGGCGCGCGCAAGCTGTTCCGGCTTGTCGCTGATCTTGTCGCGATATTGGAGGATGCGGCACCCTCCGCTCAGTACCGCCTCGGTCCGGGCAAGCAGCAGGGCGCCGTCGGCCATGTCCGGCGTGACGGCATACAGGCCGCGCAGCTTACTTGGGCTCATCGGCCTTGCCATCCGGGGTGTCATTGTCGTCATTCCGGGCCCAGAAGAATCGATCCGGAATGAATTGGCCCATGCCGGCGCGAAAGCCGTTTTTCAGTGTTTGCCACGTATAGTCCTGAGCGTCGCGTACGGCGTCTTCGATGCTGGCACCACCGGCGATGCAGCCGGTGATCGCCGAGGCGAGCGTACAGCCCGAGCCGTGGTAGCTGCCCGGTAGGCGCTCCCAATGGTCACGGCGGATGACACCATCGGGGCCGTACAGCGTGTTGACGACCTGTGGCGTATTTTCGTGCGTCCCGGTGATGAGCACGTACTGGGCGCCCATCTCGATCAGGCGCTGGGCGCAGGCATCGATCGACGGTTCGCTGTCGTCTTCGTCGCTTTCCGCGAGGCGGCGCGCTTCAGGGGCGTTGGGCGTGATCAGGGTCGTTTGCGGCAGGAGCATCTCGCGCATGGCAGAGATGATTTCCTCGCCGGACAAGTCGTCTCCGCGCCCGGAAGCAAGTACCGGATCAAGGATCAGCGGAATGTCCGGATAGTCGGAAACGATTTCGGCGACAGCCAGCACGTTCTCGACGCTGCCGAGAACACCAACCTTGAAAGCGGCGACCGGCATGTCCTCAAGAATGGTTCGGGCCTGCTGTTCGACCGTTTCGGCGGAAAGCGCCTGAACACTCTGGACGCCGACGGTATCCTGGACGGTGATGGCCGTCAGGGCGGTCAGCGGGTGACAGCCCAGGCTGGCCAGCGTCAGGAGATCGGCCTGGATGCCGGCGCCGGATGACGGGTCGCTGGCCGCAAAGACGAGGACCAGTGGCGGACAGGGGGCTTGGGTATAGGTCATTGAAGCGCGCGCCCTTGGCGGGTGCGACGGGAATTGGGTAAGATGGTCCGGATTTTATCCGAATCTTGGTGTTGCCGAAGTCGCCGGCTGACCGATGTGACCGTGTTGCCGCATTTGATCCCGGGCATTACTTCCGTAGTATGATGCAACGATAGTGAAAGTGCTTCATCAAGAGGCCGAGGGGACTGATAAATTGACTGATTTGTCGAGACTGCGTGGCGTCAAGGTCATGGTGATAGACGACAGCAACACAATACGGCGTAGCGCCGAGATATTTCTCGTTCAGGCCGGATGCCAGGTTGTCCTCGCCGAGGATGGGTTCGATGCGCTGGCCAAGATAGCCGACCACCAGCCCAGCGTGATCTTCTGTGACATCATGATGCCGCGCCTCGACGGCTATCAGACCTGCTCCTTGATCAAGAAGAATGCGCGCTTCAAGTCAACGCCAGTCATCATGCTCTCCTCCAAGGATGGTTTGTTCGACCGGGCGCGAGGGCGCATGGTCGGTTCTGATCAATACCTCACCAAACCGTTTACCAAAGACAGTCTGTTGCAGACAGTGGCGTCATTTGCGCTGTCAGCCGAAACTGCATCCAATTCGTAGCTCAGGAAGAAGAAATGCCCGTCAAGAATATTCTCGTTGTCGATGATTCGCCCACCGAGCGCTTTTTTACGGTCGATGTGCTGACCAAGGCCGGTTATCAGGTCAGTACCGCGGAGAATGGCGAGGAGGGAATCGCCAAGGCCAAGGCCAGCAAGCCGGACCTCATCCTCATGGATGTCGTGATGCCCGGACTGAATGGCTACCAGGCCACGCGCACCCTGACCCGCGACGAAGACACCAAGTCGATCCCCATCATCGTCTGCACCTCGAAGGGGCAGGAAACAGACAAGATCTGGGGCTTGCGGCAAGGGGCGATCGACTATCTGGTCAAACCGCTGAATCCGGAAGAGTTGTTGCAACGCATCGCGGCCTTGCCATAAGTCGATGGTACGGAAAACAAGTCTCAGGGATTTTCAGGAGTATCTGGCGACCCGCCTGAGTCAGGCGGCAAAAGGCAAGGGCGCAGCTTCCTGGCTGGGGGTGGAGTCAGGCGGCGAAGCTTGGTTGGTCGACCTGTCCGATGGCGGGGAAATCGTCCAGGCATCGCAGGTCACGCCAGTCCCGCTGACCCGTCCGTGGTTCGTCGGGATTTCCAATATTCGCGGCAATCTCCATGCGGTCAGCGATTTTTCGGTATTTCGTGGCGGTCCTCCGATTGTCCAGAACGCCAATGCCCGCTTGTTGTTGATCGGTTCGCGTTATGGCACCAATGCGGCCTTGCTGGTGTCACGAATGCTGGGCTTGAAAAGACCGGAAGACTTCACGCCCGAGGCGCCAGACGCTTCGATGCCCGCCTGGGGGCGGCAGCGTTTTGCCGATACGCAAGGAAAAATCTGGCACAAATTGTCGGTACGCGAATTGCTGGCCGATCAGGATTTCA
>CAMKYP010000066.1 GCA_946477505.1 uncultured Dechloromonas sp.
TCGTCCGGCTTGGCAAAATGGTCCATGCCGATATAGACATAACCGGCCTCGGTCAGCTTCTTGATCGCCAAGGCCAAAATCTGCATCTTGGTATCGGCCGATGGCAGGTCGGTGTCGTTGATCCGGCGCTGCGGCTTGAACAGGCTCGGCATGTGCGCATAGTTGTAGATCGACAGGCGATCCGGGTCCATGGCCAGCACGCGTTCGAGGGTACGGTTGAAACCCATCACCGTCTGGTGCGGCAGACCGTAGATCAGGTCGATGGAAACCGACTTGAAGCCGTTGGCGCGCGCCGCGTTGATGACCAGAGCGGTTTCCTCCTCGCTCTGCACGCGATTGACAGCAACCTGCACCTTTTCGTCGAAATCCTGGACACCGACGCTCATGCGGTTGAAGCCAAGTTCGCCGAGCAGCGCGACGGTCTCGTAATCGACCTTGCGTGGGTCAACCTCGATGGAATACTCACCACCGTCGAGCAGCTTGAAATGCTTGCGGGTCTCGCCCATCAGCTGCCGCATTTCAGAATGTGACAGGAATGTGGGCGTGCCGCCGCCCCAATGCAGCTGGATCACCTCATGCTCGCCATCGCGCCCTTCCAGCGCAGCCGCCTGCATATCCAGCTCTTTCGCCAGATATTTCAGATACTTGGCGCTGCGCCCGTGATCCTTGGTGATAATCTTGTTGCAGGCACAGTAATAGCAGATAGTGTTACAGAAGGGGATGTGGAAGTATAATGAGAGCGGCCTGCTGATCCCGCCGATATTGCGCTTGCCCAGCCACAGATTGGCGGCCTCCGCATCGAACGCTTCGACGAAACGATCAGCAGTCGGATAGGATGTGTAGCGAGGGCCGTTGACGTCAAAACGGCGAATGATCTGCGGATCGAAGACGAGATTTTCAGTTGTAAAATTCATTATACAAGCCACGAAATGTTGCTCGGATTATGTTCGGCAGGCATCATTCTGTGGTTGACATGGATCAAGCCAACGCAGGTTGCCAATGCCCCCAACACACCCGCTGAATCAGGAGGTTTCGCTGTCCGTCATCAAGACCGCGTGCTCGAACTGCAACCTACGCGAATTATGCCTTCCGCTTGGGCTCAGCCTTGAGGAACTGGAGCGACTTGATGACCTCGTTTCGACCCGCCGCCGCGTCAAACGAGGCGACCACCTCTACCGTGCCGGCGAGGGTTTCGATTCCATTTACGCCATCCGCAGCGGTTTCTTCAAGACCGACGTGCTGCTTGAGGACGGCCGCGACCAGGTGACCGGCTTCCAGATGGCCGGCGAGTTGCTCGGCCTCGACGGCATCAGTACCGAGCATCACACCTGCAACGCCATTGCGCTCGAAGACAGCGAAGTCTGCGCCATTCCCTTCTCGCGCCTGGAGGTCCTGTCGCGGGAAATCCACACGCTGCAGCATCACTTCCACAAGGTCATGAGCCGCGAAATCGTCCGCGACCATGGCGTGATGATGCTCCTCGGCACCATGCGCGCCGAGGAACGCCTGGCCGCCTTCCTGCTCAATCTATCCCAGCGTTTCACTTCCCGCGGCTTTTCGCATGCCGAGTTCTACCTGCGCATGACACGCGAGGAAATCGGCTCCTATCTCGGCCTGAAACTGGAAACGGTTTCCCGAGCCTTCTCCAAATTCCAGGAAGAAGGCCATATCGCGGTCCAGCAGAAGCACATCCGGATACTGAATGTCAGCGGCCTCAAGGCCTTGATGAATCACCAGCGCTGACGGGCAACCCGAGTCACCAGCGGAGTCTGGCCAGCCGCGCCGCGCGACTCACCAGACGCGCAAGGAGATCGCCTGCCTGCGTCCTGGCCGGCGTCCCGCCTCCCGGTGTGCGATAGGCCACGACGACGCGTGACGGATTCGCCGCCGGCACGTAGATCGCGATGGAGAGCGGACAGAAGGCGATCTGAGCGGCATCTTCACGCACCATTTTGTGCGCCAGCGCGGCACTGCAGAACTGGATCAGCTCGGCATGGCGATATGGCCCCGCGTCGCCCCCCTCCGCCTGCTTGCCAGTGCGCTCCAGCATTTCCCCGAAGGGAAGGACGGCGCCAACCACCATGCCCTCCGCCTCTATCGCCTCGACGAGCGCGTCGTGCGCGGACTGGAAGTCGCTGCCATCGATCTCGGTCGATGCAATTCCTTCCGCCGCCCGCGGTGAGCCGGGAAACGCCACCAGCATGAAGGCAAACACCATGAGAAAAAAGGGCACCCCAAGGGGTGCCCTGAACAGATGCGAGGAAAACATCTGACGCAAGAAGATTGGACTTTCGGGAACGACAATCAGAAGAAGATCAGGCCACCGACCGAGAAGGTACGGTTCTTATTGTCGAAGTTGGTGTCGAGGACGTTGGTGATGCGCTCGTCGTTGTATTCGCCCACCAGGGTGATGTACTTGTTAAGCGAGTGATAGACACCAACGGTCACGGCGCGGTTCTTGATCTGGTTGTCCGGCGTGGCACGCAGCACGCTGTTGATGGTGCGGCGGCTGGTCAGCGTGTAGCCGTCCTTGTCCGTGTTCTGGCCGTAGTTGATGCCGAACTTGGTGTCGCCGAACTTGTAGGTACCCTGCAGGAAATAACCGGTCGAATCGGTCTTGTTGCCATTGCCGTCGCTGCCGCCGAAGAACTGGGCACCGACGGTGGACAAGCCGAGACCGGTTCCCTTGAAGGCGTAGGCAACCGCTTCGAAATTGCCGATGCCTGCCTT
The DNA here is from genome assembly GCA_946477505.1 of uncultured Dechloromonas sp. Classification (GTDB taxonomy): domain Bacteria; phylum Pseudomonadota; class Gammaproteobacteria; order Burkholderiales; family Rhodocyclaceae; genus Azonexus. Next base: position 2,731 of record CAMKYP010000066.1, read on the forward strand.
GGCGCCGATCTCATAGCCGGTGCCGGTAAACGACTTGGTGGTACACGGATTCACCGAGCAACTGGTCGATTGCGTCACCAGGCCGCCCCATACCTTGCCCGGCACGGCGCCCTTCCAGTCGTAGTCGATCTTGGCCTGGAAGCCCGGGGTCTTGGTTTCGTCGCCGGCGAACTTGCTCGGCTGGAAGATACCGGCCGACGCCTGCAGGCCGCCCATGTTCGGGGTCGAATAGGTAATCTGCGGCTGGAAACCGGTGTACATGTAGCCATGACCGATCATGCCGAAGGTGGTGTTGTAGGGAATGCCGGCATTGCTGGTGCCGCCCACGCCGAGCAGCGTCATGTCGGAAAGGATGATGTTCTGGCCGAACAGGCCGATGTCGCGGCCGAATTTCAGGGTACCCCAGCTGCTGTTGCCGAACTGGAAATAGACGTTACGGGTGTCGATCTGGCTGTAGGGGTTGGTCGTACCGGCGCCGTCGGCATTGTTGCCGATCGGCAAGCCAACGGTTTGCGAGTTGTTGTTGATGCCCGGCGCGAAGCTGATGTGCGCCTTGATGTCCTGGCCCTTGGCCTGGGTGGTGGCGACGAAGTTGATCCAGCCTGGCAACAGGCCATTGGTCAGTTCGCTGTTGGTTGTCGAGGTCGATTGACCGGTGATGCGGTCGGTGGTCTTGGCATCGCGAACGACGTAGAAGCCGTTGATGGTGCCGTTGATGTCGATGGTGACATCGTTCTGGGTGAAGCTGACAGCCTGGCTGCCGGTGCTGCCGCAGGCCAGCAGTGCGAGAACCAAAGGACGAACGGACGGGATTTTCTTCATGAAAAGTCTCCAGATGTTTTCGTTGATGTGTGCCGCCCGAAGACGCGCTCCGGGCTGTTTCCCCCGCTGCCATCCGATCCGATGGCATGGAGCCCATCTGTTTGCGAAGCCTGTGCCAGGCACCCCGAAAATCACCCAAAAATATCCAAAACCCTCACCGGGCCTTGGATCTTCGCCACCATGGACAGCCAGCAAAGAGAAGGCGAACTGTTTCACCGACGCTCATTTTCTGGACACCTGCTCCGCCGCTGACTCAAAACGGAACAACAAAAAAAGCAAAAAAAAGCCCGGCACTCGGCCGGGCGAACCAGGAAAGGAAACAATCAGAATGCGTAACGGGCGCTCACGCCGGCCAGCCAGTTGCGCCCCGGTGCCGACTCGTAGAAGCGGTTGTTGCTGTCGCCGACGATGACCGAGCCGACATACTGGCGATCGAAAGCGTTGTCGAGGCGGACGAAGCTGCGCAGGCTCAGCTGACCGACCTGGCGATCGATGCCGATGCGCAGGTTGGCAATGGCATAGCCGGGCGCCGCCTGGCGCAGGTTGCTGTCTTCGACGTACACCTTGTCGCGGACAATGCCTTCGATGGCGGCGTGGAAACCGCTCGGCTTGTGCCGCCACACCAATTCACCGAACAGGTTGTGGGCAGCGATGCCGGGCAGCCTACTGCCGGCCGAGACGATGCCGGTAGAAGTCGAGAAGTTCTCGGCATAGTGCGCATTGAGGAAGGTGTAGGCCAGGCGGCTGCTCACCTGTTCGCCCCAACGGCTGTCAAGTGCCACCTCCACGCCCTGCCGCTCCGTCTTGCCGGCATTTCGGTAGGCCGTCCGGCCGCCGGTGCTGGAGAGCACGACCAGTTCATCCTGCGTCTTGATATCGAACAGGGCCACGTCAAGGCGGCTGTTGGCACCGAGCATGGCCTTGGCACCGACTTCGAAGTGCGTGCTGGTCGCCGGCTTGAGCGAGAAATTGAAGGAGCCGCCACCACTGGAATAGAACATTTCGTTAAAGGTCGGCGCCTCGAAGCCACGCGCCGCGCTGGCATAGACGTTGAGCGTATCGGTGACCCGATACATGGCCGCGACGGTCGGCGTCGTTTTGTCGTAGCTGACACGCCCGCTGTCGTCGCCATTGACGCCGCTGCGATAACGGTCATCGACCCGGAAGGCGATCCGGCTGTGGCGCAAGCCACCACTGAACACCCAGCGCTCTCCTTGCCACTCGGCCTGGGCGTACTGATCAAAGGTGGCGACGCGATCCTCCTCATTGCGGCGCAGGCGGCCACTCACGCCGCAGACATTGGCAATACAGTTGGCGGGTGTGCCGCTACCGACAAAATTCTCGTAACCCTGCCGGTCGTCGGTCGCCTGTTCGTAGTCAAACCCAAGCGTCGTCGTCAGGCGACCGCCGGCCAAGCCGAAACGCCCGGTCCACCGCCCGGACAAACCGGCGAATTCGCGGTCGAAATCGATCACCCCGCCGGACTGCCGGACGGACGACGTCTGGGTACCTACCGGAATGGACTGGTACTGCGTCGTCGAACGCTGGCCGGCGTAGGTGGATACCTGGATACTGTGGTCGCCGAAGCGATGCTCGTAAGTCAAACCGCCTTGTGCATGATCGATGCTCTTGCGGGTGTCGTAGGCCAGTGCCGGATAGTTGTTACGCGCCGCATCCCAGGCCAGACCGCGCGGGTTGGCCTTGAATTCCGACCACTGCAGCCCCTGCGGGTCCTGGGCATCCTGCCGAAAAGTGTTGACGATGAAGGTCAGCTTGCCGTCCTGGCTCGGCCGGTAGGTCAGTTTGACCAGCGTCTGGTCGCGTTCGGCGGCACTGTGGTCGCGATAGCCGTCGGTGACAAAGCGCGAGGCGTCGATCACATAACCCAGACCGCCGACCTCGCCCTGGGCGCTCAGATTGGTCTTCCAGGTGCCATAACTGCCCGCCGCAAAGCTACCCTCGACGCTCGGCGCGCCCTTGCCATCCGGCGTGAACATCTGGATGACGCCACCGGCATGATTGCCGTAGATCGCCGACATCGGGCCGCGCATGACCTCGATACGCTCGGCGCGATCGAGGTTGAAGGTGGCGGCCTGCCCCTGACCATCCGGCATCGATGCGGGGATGCCGTCGGAAACCAGGCGGATGCCGCGCACGCCAAAGGCTGAACGGGCGCCGAAGCCGCGCGATGAAATCTGCAGATCCTGCGCATAGTTCTGGCGGTTCTGCACGGTGATCCCGGGCACCGCGGCCAGCGCTTCCGAGGCGTTGACGCGAGCCTGGTCGGCGCCGATGCGCGCCGCATCAACCACATCGATCGCGGCCGGGAGGTCGAAGGTATTGTGTTCGACACGGCTGCCGGTAACGACGACGGTATCGAGGTTAACCACGGCATCCGCCACAGCCAGCCCGGGAAAACAAGCGGCCAGCAAGGCGACCATCCGGCTGGGCCGGGCAATCCGTACGGGAAGAGGGGTATTCATATTGTCTCCTGTTTTTATTGGCGAGCTCGCGGCTGCCCCAGGAGCAATTATTCGGATTGGAGAAGGCGTTCGCCTCCAAATGATCGCCCGAGTTGCCTACAGAAAATCATGAGACGGTGAGCAGAGAATCGGTACCAAGCGGCGAATCGGCAACGACATGGAAAGGAATCTATCCTCCACACCGTGACCACACCGCCCCGCCAGGCAGCACCACGTTTCCTGCGTTTTTCTTCGGTAGCGCTCGCGCCCACTCAAGCCGGCACGCCGAGAATCACATGGCTGGCCTTGATCAGTGCCGTGGCCTCGTCCCCTTCCTTGAGGCCGAGTTCCATGACCGCCTCGTTGGTGACCACGGCATACACGGTGATACCGCCCGGCAGTTGGATGCCAACTTCCGTATTGACCGCCCCCTTCTGCACACTGGACACCTTGCCGGAAAGCTGGTTACGGGCCGAAAAGCGGACATTCTGCGCGCCAGTCAGCAGCATGACCCACGGCGCCTTGACGTAGGCGACGGCCTCCTTTCCGACGGCCAAGCCCAGCGACTTGACGCTGCCTTCCGTAACAATCGCGACAATCCTGTCGCCGCCCGGCAAGCCGATTTCGACTTCGGCATTGACCGCACCATCGGTCAATGCCGTGATCTTGCCGCTGAATGCGTTGCGCGCGCTGACGTTCATTGCTTTTCTCCCGAGTTGTAGAGCATTCTGGCCTAATTATCGCTATATACAAAAATAATTAGCGAATTTTTCCAATCAAAGGAATCTCATCGATTCCATTCATTTTGTTAAGCAATTTCACTGCCAATTCGAAATACCTCTTCGACATGCGTTATATTACAAAGTATATAGATTAATAAGCTGATCATGGACGCCACCCTGCATCGCCTGCGCGGCAAACTCGAAGTCGATTCCGAATTCGGCACTTTTCTCGGCGACACCCGCATCCGCCTGCTTGAAGCCATCGAACAACACGGCTCCATTTCGCAGGCCGCAAAGGCTGTCCCCCTCTCCTACAAGGCCGCCTGGGATGCCGTTGATGCCATGAACAACCTGGCCGATCAGGCATTGGTCGTGCGCTCGACCGGTGGCAAACACGGCGGCGGCACGCAACTGACCGACTACGGGCGCAAGGTGGTCGCCCTCTATCGCGCCCTGGAGGCCGAGTACCAGGCTGCGCTCGACCGCCTGACGGCGAGCATGAACGAAGGAGAGGCCAGCGACCTCAAGCAGTTCCGCCAATTGCTCAAGCGCATGTCGATGAAAACCAGTGCCCGCAACCAGTTCGCCGGCCATATCGTTGGCTTGCGCGCGGGGCAAGTCGATTTTGAGGTGCGCATCAAGCTCGACGACGACAACGAGATCGTCGCCGTCATCACCGGCGACTCGGCGGAAAACCTCGGCCTGAGCATCGGCATGGAAATCAGCGCGCTGGTCAAATCCTCGTCCGTCCTGCTGCTCAACGACCCCAACCTGAAGACCAGCGCCCGCAACCAGCTGTGGGGTGAAATCACCCGCATTCACGACAGCCCGGTCAATTCCGAGGTCACGCTGGCCATGAAGGGCGGCAAGTCGGTATGCGCCGTGGTCACCCACGAGAGCGTCGAACGCCTTGGCCTGGCCGTCGGCGAACAGGCCTGTGCCGTGTTCAAGGCCTCAGCCGTCATTCTTTGCAAATATTCCTGATCCTTAGCCTGGAGAACGCGCCATGAAACGTCTGAGCATCCTGATCCTGTCCTTGCTGACCGTCGCCACGGCCCGCGCCGACGAAGTCCAGGTGGCGGTTGCCGCCAACTTCACCGGCCCGATGCAGGTCATTGCCACGCTCTTCGAGCGCGACACCGGGCACAAGGCCAGCCTGGCCTTTGGCGCTACAGGCAAGTTCTACGCCCAGATCGCCAACGGCGCGCCATTCGAGGTCCTGCTGTCCGCCGACGACGAAACCCCGGCCCGGCTGGTCAGGGAAGGACTGGCGGTAACCGGCACGTCCTTCACCTACGCCATCGGCAAACTGGTGTTATGGTCGACCAACCTCAAGCTGGTCGACGACAAGGGCGAAATCCTGAAAAAAGGCGGCTTCAAGCACCTCGCCATCGCCAACCCGAAAACCGCCCCCTATGGCGCGGCCGCCATGCAGACCATGAGCAAGCTCGGCGTCGTCAACAACCTGAAACCGCTGTTCGTGCAGGGCGAGAACATCGCGCAGACACATCAGTTCGTTTCCACCGGGGCCGCCGAACTGGGTTTCGTTGCCTACTCGCAGGTGATCAAGAACGGCCAGGTCGGCTCCGGCTCGGGCTGGGTCGTGCCGGGCAACCTCTACGACCCGATCCGCCAGGATGCGGTGATCCTGAGCAAGGGCAAGGACAAACCGGCTGCCACGGCACTACTCAACTACATGAAGGGGCAGAAGGCGCAGGACGTGATCAAGTCCTTCGGCTACGAACTGCACTGAGCGCATCAGCCAGGCGACAAGGAAGCCCGACAGCCTGCGCTCGGTCTATACAAACGTCGTCGCAGTTGATCACTCACGGGGCGCTCAGCTGCATGCCGATGTAAAGCAAGAGCGTGTCGTCGATGGCATCGAGGTTCATGCCGGTGATTTCGCTGATTTTCTGCAACCGGTAATCAAGCGTGTTGCGGTGGATATGCAGCGCCTTGGCGGTCAGGGTCGGATGCCGGTTGTTGGCGAACCAGGCGCGAAGCGTTCGGATCAGCACAGCGGATTTAGGGTCGCCGCCACTCAAGCGGGCAAAGGGCGCGAGGAACTGCTCTCTTTTCCAGCCCAGATCGAGGTCGACCAGGAGCACCGGCAAGGTATGCTCGTAAAAGGAGGCATAGGGACGCTTGACGCCGCGCTGCCGGGCGATGGCGAAGGTGGTCACGGCCGACTGGTAGGAGGCCGAGGCGCCGGCGATTCCCGGCAAGGCGATGCCGGAAGTCAGCATGTAGTCGAGTTCGAGCCGGTGCTCGACGAGCGCGTTCAGTTCCCCCAGGCGGAGGAGTGCCTGCCGCGCGCATTCGGCGGGATGCCCCGAACCCACGAAAGGCTCCAGGATCGCCAGTTCGCGCGGCGAGAGCACGGCGGTGGGCAGGTCTTCCCAGCGGCTCAGCAATTCGCCTTGGGCGCGCTGCAGGTCGAGTAGCTGGCGATCAGGCTCGGTGTCGTCGCTGCCGACGTGCAGGATCGTCACCACGCGCGGCAGGCCGAGATCGATACCCAGCCGGGCCGCCCAGGCCGCCATGCTTTCCGGCGAAACGCCGGTGCGTTTCAGCAACTGGAAGACGAACTCCTCGCGGTAGCGCCGTTCGCGCTGCAATTCACCGGTCAGCAATGCCTGCTCGATGATCATCTCGGCGGTGATGCGCAACAATTGCCCGAACTGGCGAACCTCGTCCGGGGCGCCGGTGATGCCGACCACGCCGCAAATCTCGCCGCGCCCATAGAGCGGCAGGTTGATCCCGGCCTTGGCGCCGGGCAGGCTGTTCGTCGCCGCCGGGTCGATTTCCACGGCGGCGCCACGGGCCAGGACCATCTGGGCGCCGGCATGCAGGTCACCGATTCTTTCCGGGGTGCCGCTGGCGATGATGATGCCGCGTGCGTCCATCACATTGACGTTGAGCGGCAACACCTGCATTGCCCGTTCGACGATTTCCTGAGCCAGTTCGGGAGCGATCATCATGCTTATTTCTCGAGGGAATATACCCCCACAAGAATAGTGCATTTGAACGATAAATCAGTTAACCCATGTTGAATTTTTGTGGTTTTGCCCAATGCACAAAGACATGCACCCTTCTACGATGATGTTGCCTCACGGCACCATCCATCAAAAAAGGAGACAAGCATGACCACTGCAGAAAGAGGCGGGCCGACCGTCGCCGGAGGGGGCGATCCGAACGCCCTGGAAAATGCCTATCGGAAGGTGACCTTCCACCTGATTCCGTTCATTTTCGTCTGTTACCTGTTCAATTACCTCGACCGCGTCAATGTCGGTTTCGCCAAGCTGCAGATGCTCGATGCGCTGAAATGGAGCGAAACCATCTACGGCCTGGGCGCCGGCATCTTCTTCATCGGTTACGTCCTCAGCGGCGTGCCCAGCAACCTGCTGCTGCACAAGCTCGGCGCGCGCAAGGTGATCGGCACGCTGATGGTCGCCTGGGGCGCTGCCTCGGCCGCGCTGATGTTCGTCCAGACCCCCGAACAGTTCTACGCCCTGCGCTTCATCACCGGCGTATTCGAGGCCGGCTTCTTCCCCGGCATCGTCCTCTATTTCACCAGCTGGTTCCCGGCTTCGCGGCGTGGTCGCATCATGGGCCTGTTCATGTCGGCCATCCCGATTTCCGGCGTCCTGGGCAGCCCGCTGTCGGGCTGGATGATGCAGGCCTTCGCCGGCCAGGGCGGCATGGCCGGCTGGCAATGGATGTTCCTGCTCCAGGGCCTGCCGACGGTGGCGCTCGGTTTCCTCGTCTATATCCTGCTCAACGACGGGATCGACCAGGCCAAGTGGCTGAGCGACGACGAAAAGGCGATGCTCCGTGCCGAACTTGAAAAGGACGAAAAGCTGCGCCGGGAAACCAGCACGGCGACCGATACCTTCGCCAGCGTGCTGAAGAACAAGAACGTCTGGCTGCTCGGCCTGATTTATTTCTGCATCCAGATGGGCGTCTATGCCATCAACTTCTGGCTGCCCACCATCGTCAAGTCGCTCGGCTTCCAAACGCCCACCATGGTCGGCTGGATCAGCGCCATTCCCTACCTCTGCGCGAGCATCTTCATGATCTGGATCGGCCGCTCCGGCGATGCCCGCAAGGAACGCCGCTGGCACCTCAGCGCTCCGCTGCTGATGGGCTTGTTCGGCCTGATGCTGGCCACCCAGGCCGGTAGCAACACGACGCTGGCCATCGTCGGCCTCTCGTTCGCCACCATGGGCGCCCTGGCCGGCCTGCCGATGTTCTGGCCGCTGCCGACCGCTTTCCTGGGCAGTGCCGCCGCAGCCGGTGGCCTGGCGTTGATCAACTCCCTCGGCCAGATCGCCGGTTTCGTCAGCCCCTTCCTGGTGGGCTGGATCAAGGATGCCACCGGCGGCACCACCGTCGCCCTCTATGTGCTCTCCGGTGTACTCTTCCTCGGCGCCATGCTGGTGCTGCGCGTGCCGGCCAAGGTGGTCAATCGCTGAACGACTGGCGGCGCGGACCATTCCCCGCGCCGCCTTCGAAACTATCAAGGGTTTTCGTCATGAATCACTCCATTCCTCCGCGTGACCTGTTGGCCTCGATGTTCCAGGCCGCGATCGAAGCGGCCCAGCCGCATCGCTGCATTCCGGAGCATCTGCCGGAGCCGCCCAAGGGGCGCCTGGTCGTCATCGGTGCCGGCAAAGCCTCCGCCGCCATGGCGCAAGCCGTCGAACAGCACTGGCCGGGCGAACTGAGCGGGCTGGTCGTCACCCGCTACGGCTACGGCGTGCCCTGCGAGCGCATCGAGATCGTCGAGGCGGCGCATCCGGTCCCCGATGCGGCCGGCCTGGCGGCGGCCCAGCGCATTCTCGACCGCGTTGGTGGGCTGACCGCCGACGACACCGTTCTCTGCCTGATTTCGGGCGGGGGATCGGCACTGCTCGCCCTGCCGCTGGACGGCATTTCGCTGGAAGACAAGCAGGCGGTCAATCGCGCCTTGCTGGCCTCGGGAGCAACGATCAGCGAGATGAATTGCGTGCGTCGCCATCTCTCGAAGGTCAAGGGCGGGCGGCTGGCGGCAGCCTGCCATCCGGCGCGCGTGGTCACCCTGCTGATATCCGACGTGCCCGGCGACAACCCCTGCGACATCGCCTCCGGCCCGACCGTCGGCGACCCGACCACCTGCGCCGATGCGCTGGCCATCGTGCGCCGCTACGGCATCGTGCTGCCGGATAGCGTCCGCCGGGTACTGGAAAGCGGCGAAGGCGAATCGATCAAGCCGGACGATCCGCGGCTGGCGAATGCCGTCACCCGCATTGTCGCCGCACCGCAGATGGCGCTTGCCCGAGCCGCCGAGGTGGCATCCCGGGCGGGCGTTGCGGCGCATGTCCTGAGCGACAGCATCGAAGGCGAGGCGCGGGATGTCGGCAAGGTGCTCGCCGCACTGGCCCGTCAGGTCGCCCGCCATGACCTGCCGTTCGATACGCCGTGCGTGCTGATCTCCGGCGGCGAAACCACGGTCACCGTCCGCGGCGACGGACGTGGCGGACGCAACGTCGAATTCCTGCTCTCGCTGGGCATCGCCCTCGACGGCGAACCGGGGGTTTACGCCCTGGCCGGGGATACCGACGGCGTAGACGGACAGGAAGAGATCGCCGGCGCCTTCCTCGCCCCGGACAGCCTGGCGCGCGCCTGGAAGCACGGCCTGCGCCCCCGGGAATGCCTCGATGCCAACGACGGCCACGGGTTTTTCGGCACCCTCGGCGACGCCGTCATCACCGGCCCGACACTGACCAACGTGAACGACTTCCGGGCCATTCTGATCACCGGCCGGGCAGACGCCTGAGCCACCCAGCAAGGGGACAGACCATGTACAGAAAACGCAATGCCAAGATCGTGGCTACCCTCGGGCCGGCCAGTGCCAACCAGGAGACCATCCGCGCCCTGTTCGAAGCCGGCGCCGACGTGTTCCGGCTGAACTTCAGCCACGGCAGCCATGCCGACCACCAGCGCAACCATGAACTCATCCGCCGCATCGAGCGGGACCTGAGCCGCCCGGTCGGCATCCTGATCGACTTGCAGGGCCCCAAGCTGCGCCTCGGCACATTTGCCGACGGGCCGGTGCGGCTTGAGGAAGGCGCCGTTTTCCGGCTCGATCTCGACGTGGCGAAGGCAGGCGATGGCGAGCGGGCGGCTCAGGTCCCGCTCGATGCGGCGGATGAGTTC
>CAMKYP010000067.1 GCA_946477505.1 uncultured Dechloromonas sp.
GCATTGACAGCACCGGCCCCGAGGCAGATACCAATATCTGCCCGCACTGTGGCTCCGTGGTCGCTGCCCATGGCGTGAGCTTCGACCTTCATGCGGGGGAGATTCTCGGCATCATGGGTGAATCCGGCAGCGGCAAATCGACGGTCGTCAAAACCCTGTATTTCGATGATGCGCCCAGCGCAGGCGAGGCTATCGTCTTCGACGAGGCGCGGCAGTGGAATCTGTTCTCCCTGAATGCCGCCGAACAGCGATGGTTGCGTAATCACCGGCTAGGCATGGTCTATCAGAACCCGCATCTGGGACTCAACTTCAATGTCTCCGCCGGCGGCAACATCGCCGAGCGCCTGCTGATGAGCGATCTCTCCCATTACGGGGAAATCCGTGAACGCGCCCGTCGCCTGCTGGAACGCACGGAAGTCCTGCCTGAGCGGATGGACGAATCGCCCAAGAAGTTTTCCGGCGGGATGCAGCAGCGGGTACAGATTGCCAAAGCGCTGGCGACACAACCGCCTCTGCTCTACCTGGACGAGGTGACAACCGGCCTGGATCTTTCGGTACAAGCCCGCATTCTCGACCTGATCCTCGAAATCCAGCAGGAACTGAACACGGCCATGATCGTCGTGACCCACGACCTGGGTGTTATTCGCCTACTCGCCGGACGAACCATCGTTATGAAATACGGCCGCATCATCGAGTCCGGCCTCACCGACCAGATTCTCGAAGACCCCCAGCACGCCTATACCCAGCGGCTGGTGGCTTCGGCCTTGTAAGGAGATGGCCATGGAATCCATTCTGAAAATCGAAGGGCTGAGCAAGCATTTCCTGTTGTATGACCAGAACAAGCTCATTCCCTCCTGTGCCAATGTCGACCTATCCGTTCATGCCGGCCAGCTGACCGCGTTGGTCGGCCCGACCGGCGCCGGCAAGTCCTCCGTGCTTAAATGTGTCTATCGCACCTATTTGCCCAGCGGCGGACGCATTCTCTACCGCGATGCCGGCGGCCATAGGATCGACCTGGCCCAGGCCTCTGAACACCACATGCTTCAGTTGCGCCATGCCGAGATAGGCTTCGTAACGCAGTTCCTGCATTGCCTGCCGCGTAAGTCGGCTCTCGACGTGGTGGCAGAGCCCTTGATCACCCGCGGCGAACATCGGGAAGCCGCGCAGGCCAAGGCGCGCGAACTGCTGGCCTTGCTCAACGTGCCCGAGCGCCTGTGGGCCGTGCCGCCGGCGACCTTTTCCGGTGGCGAGAAGCAGCGCGTCAATCTGGCACGCGGCCTGATCGCCCGGCCACGCCTGCTGCTGCTCGACGAACCGACGGCTAGCCTTGATCCTGCCACGACGGATCGAGTCGTGGATCTGCTGCAGTCCATCAAGCACGAAGGCGTCGCCATGCTCGCCATTTTTCACCATCCCGACCTGGTTCGCCGCTTGGGCGACCGTGTCATCGAACTGGCCCCTCCTGTGGCCGTATCCGACATTCTGGAGACCTGTGCCTCATGAAACGTATTTTGCTCACACACGCCAGCGTCGTGCTGGCCGATGAAGTCCGCGACGATCTTGCAGTGTTGATCGAAGGCGAACGGATCGTAGCCATCGACCCCGAAACAACGACCGGGGCGCTTGAAATGAACCTTGCCGGTCGCCTCCTGATGCCCGGCCTGATCGACCTGCATTGCGATGCCCTGGAAAAGGAGGTCGAACCCCGTCCTGGGGTGCATTTCCCGCTGGATTTCGCCTGCGCCCAGGCCGACAAGCGTAATGCCGCTGCCGGCATCACCACCGTGTTTCATGCGCTGTCCTTTGCCAATCACGAACTGGGGGTCAGGAATAATGCCTTTGCCGCCGAAATCGCCCGGGGGATTCACGACTGGCAACCGCACGCCCTGATCGACAACCGGGTGCACGCCCGTTACGAGATCACCGACGAGACCGCACCTCCGTATCTCTCGGGACTTTTGCGCGACGGGCTGGCCCACCTGATTTCATTCATGGATCACAGCCCGGGCCAGGGCCAGTTTCGCGATGTCGAGGCTTATCGCCAGTACCTCGCGAAGACCTATAAAACAGACGAAGCTGCCCTCGACGAGATTCTGCAGCGCAAGGCCGAGGCAGCCCAGGGCGCCCTAGCTCGCATGCAGGTGCTGGCCGACGAAGCGCGGATGCATGGCGTGGCCATTGCCAGCCACGACGATGATTCGCCGACTAAAGTCGCAGCGGTCAAGGCGCTCGGCGCCGTCGTTTCCGAGTTCCCGATCAATCTGGAAACGGCACAAGCGGCACGATCTGCCGGACTGGCGACCCTGTTCGGTGCGCCCAACATCCTGCGCGGCAAGTCGCAGTCAGGCAATATGCGCGCCCTCGACGCTGTTCTGGCCGGGGTGGCCGATTGTCTCTGTGGCGATTATTCGCCGGCGGCCCTGTTGCCGTCTGTGATGCGCCTGCCCGAGCTGGCCGGCATTACGCTGCCCCAGGCCGTCACCCTGGTCACGTGCAACCCGGCACGCGCCGCTGGCTTGCTGGATCGCGGAGAAATCGCCGTCGGAAAGCGGGCTGACCTGATCGCCGTCAAGCAGATGGGCGGTTTGCCACAGGCCGAGCGGGTGTGGTCCGGCGGCAAGCCGGCCTTGACCGCCCATTTCGACCACGCTTGAGGAGATGCCCGATGCCAGCCCCCCTGATCTATGTCGTCGGTGCCTCCGGCAGCGGTAAGGACAGCCTGATGCAATACGCCCGCGAAAGACTGGCGAAGCATCCGGGCATCTGCTTCGCACATCGCTACATCACCCGACCGGCCGATGCCGGCGGGGAAAATCACATCGCCCTGTCGACAGACGAGTTTGCCGCCAGGACTCAGGCGAACCTGTTTGCCCTGTACTGGCAAAGCCATGGACTTTCCTACGGTATCGGCATCGAGATCAATCAATGGCTGGCTAAGGGGGTAACTGTCGTGGTCAACGGTTCGCGCGAATACCTGCCCATGGCGCGTCAGCGCTATCCCGAACTGCTGCCTGTGCTGGTCGAGGTTTCCGAAACGACGTTGCGCGACCGCCTGAGCGCCCGCTCCCGCGAGACGGCTGAACAAATCGAACAACGCCTGCAACGCAATCGTGATTTGCGATTGAGTGGGAGCTTTTCTCAAATCATCCGCAACGAAGACACCCTTGAAACGGGAGGGGAAGCACTGATCAGTCTGATCCAGGCTCATAGCAAGGCATTGGCATGCGCGTGACCTTCCTCGGCACCGGTGCTGCCGGTGGCGTTCCGCTTTACGGGTGTAGATGCCCTGCGTGTGAGCGAGCTAGAACGCAGCCAGAGGCCATTCGGCGGCCCTGCTGCGCCCTGATCGAAACTGCCACGACCCGCATTCTGCTCGATGCCGGATTGATGGATCTGGATCACCGTTTTCCTTCGGGAAGCCTGGATGCAATCGCGCTGACCCATTTCCATCCGGATCATGTGCAGGGATTGTTTCACCTCCGATGGGGTGTCGGTGCGTCTATCCAAGTCTGGGGGCCTCCTGATACCGAAGGCTGCGCAGACCTCTATCGGAATCCTGGACTACTGAACTTCAAAACCGTTGAGAAGTTCACAGGGTTTCAAGTAGGCGATTGCTTCGTCACCCCTTTGCCTCTGATCCATTCCAAGCCAACCGTCGGCTATGCCATTGAAGGTTCAGACGGCTGCCGCTTCGCCTATCTCACCGACACCCTCGGCCTTCCCCCCAAAACGGAGGCATGGCTGCGTCGCTGGGGAAAATACGATCTGGCCATCGACTGCTCCTTTCCGCCGGGCGGCATACCGAAAAACCACAACGACTGGACGGCGGCACTGGAAATCATCGAACGCGTGCAGCCGGCACATGCTTGGCTGACGCATATTGGCCACACTTTCGACGCTTGGAGACTTTCTGACGAAAGCCAAGTGCCACCGATGGGAGTTTCTATCGCCTCAGATGGTGAAACCGTAGAACTGGGCACGGGAAATGAATGAGGCAATACTGGCCGTAGCAGCCTCGGTGGCGATGCATGTCGCCTGGAATCTCATCGCCCGACGGCAACCTGGCGATGCATTCCCCTTATGGTGGGTGTTGCTGACACATCTGATCCTGCTAGGCCCAATCGGATTCCCCGCCTTGATCACGAGCGTAACCTGGACCTTCAGTTTTACGCTCCTGCTCATCACGTCGGCAACGGCCAACGTCATTTATTTCTGGGGGCTTCGCAAGGCCTACGAGCATGCACCCGTTGCATTGGTTTACCCGCTGGTTCGCAGTTCCCCTCTGCTCATTGCCTTGTGGAGCGTTTTGCTAACAGGGGAATCTTTGAGCGCCAACGCCTGGCTGGGAATCGGCATCAGTGCCTTCGGGCTTTGGCTGCTTTCCTGGAGCGCGCTGCGTAACGCACATGACCGGAAAGCGCTGCCCTGGGCTGTCGTGGCGATGCTGGCAACCAGTGTTTACTCCTTGAGCGACAAGTCTGCAACCGGGAGCATTCCTGGCTTTGCTGGATTGATCGGCTTCATCTCCGTCGGCTACCTCGCCGCATGGCTCAGCATTTCGTGGGAGCTTAAACGCAAAACGGGCCGCTGGTTGCCAGAAAAACGAATCGACGTGAGAGCCATGTTCGTCGGCGGGCTTTGCATAGGCACTGCCTATGCCTTGGTGATTCAAGCAATGCGAACGCTCCCAGCCGCAGAGGTCGTCACCTACACCAATGCCGGCATCGTCATTGCCAGCATTCTCTCCGTAACCTGGTTCAAGGAGCAGCAGGACTGGAAGCGTCGGTTGATTGGAGCATCCGTCGTTGCCTTTGGTTTGGTTGTGACGGGATGCAAGTGGTAACGAAAAAATACTGGTACTCGGATCACAAAGTGCTCATTCGCTCACATTCAGCATCATCTGCTATTGGCTTCATTGGGGACTTTCTCAAATAGGCAGGAGAGGGGCCGGATTAGCCGACCCATTGCCTGTTGCTACTGGCATGAGGTCGGAGCTCGGCCAGAGCCGACCTTGTACATTGGTCCAGAATTAGGCGGCTAGCTGCCGGTCGCCGTGATGCGTGCCTCAACGGCAGCTTACTGCCAGACTGCTGACCAACATTGACCGATCAGCCAACGGCGGCAAAGGCCGAATACCAGCCTATTGATTCATTACGGTCCGCTTGCGATTCCGAAAATCCCGTCCGCTATTCAAGAGCGAAAGCGCTTCAGAAATGCTGCGCACGAGAGGTCGAGTATGGACAGAAAGCAGATCAATAGATTTTCGTCCAAAAGTCGGATACATCGGATATCCGGATTCCTTGTTATGCTCATCAAGCCAAGAGGCCAAGAGGGTTTCGCCGGCTTGAAGTGAGCTCGCTTCCTTGAGCTTCGGCAGAAGCGTTTCTTTGATTTTTTGCCTGATCACCGACAGCGCACCTTCCGACCTGCCCAAGCAGGTGCTCATCAGATATTTGTTGCTTTCCTGGTAGATCGAGATTTCACACTGATAGGCCTCCGTGAGGATCGATTCCGAGATGCTGCCGAATATGAATAGCCCTTCGGGCGACCCGCGTGGTCTGGCAAACAGTGACTGTGATTGTTTGACGAGTCTCTTCACTGACAAATAGTCCCTGGCCTTTGCCAGTATTCCGAGAACATAGAGGCTGTCGAAATCCACGGTGATAACGAGGTAGTGACCCCGTAGCGCCCGGTTTTTCTGGCCCAAGGAGACGGCTTCAATACCTATCGGATAACGAGGTCGTTCTCCCATCCGATACCAGTCAGCCAGACAGGGATTGATGTTGAACACCGATTCCAGCTCTTCGGAGTTAGGCGAAATCTCGCCTTTGATAATGGCCTGCTCAACAACCGCAACACGAGATTCGACAGTCAGTAGTCCGTGATTGGCCAGGACTCTTTCGAAAGCATAGCGACTGGTTTTTACCCCACGTTTCTGTATTTCCTTGTGCAATCTCGTACAGGACCACTGCGGATGTTCTTTGGTCAGGGCCAGAATCCCCTGGATCACCTCCGGGCTGCTTATCGCAGCGCTGTAGGGGGTACGAATGACTGGTTTTAATCCCTCCAGTCCGTCAGCCTTGTACGCCTTTTCCCACTCGTAATAGGTTTTGGGTGTGATGCCAACCCGCTTGCAGAGTGCCGTGATCGGCATCTCGGGATACAGCAACGGCTGCATGTGCAGGATGGCCAGCTTCTGCTCGGCAGAGAAAACGGGGCGGGATTTTTTTCGTTCGGCCATGGGTGGGGGTATCACTTTGTATTCGAAAAGTGCGCCAAATCAACCCTCGGTATCGTACACGGAAAATACGAAACCATTCACGATTCAAGTAAATCGACTAATCGACAGAAAGCTGGTTATTGCAAGAGAAAAATAAGAATGCTCATTACTTCAAAATCAGCAAACGTAGTTTTTCCGACCTGCCTATCGCCCCCGCTTTCAGCCAAAGCCCGTTGATTTTGTATTCACATATATATCAATAGGTTACGTTTGTTTCTTGTATCTCCGCCGATTATTATCCGGGTAGTGATTCACCGGATATCACCATGAGCCCCTTCGCGAGCTATTTGCGCGAACTTCGACAACGGCGCGGCCTGAAGCAAAAGGAGGTCGCAGAACTGCTCGGATACGAGCAGAGCTATCTGTCGTCCTTGGAAAAGGGCTTGAAGGGACTCCCCCGGCGGGCGTTCATTGATCGGCTGATCAGCCGGCTGGCCCTGAATAGCGAAGAAGTGGCTGAGCTTGATCGGGCATTGAAATGCTCTGATCGGCGTGTGCTGCTGCCCACCAATGCCTCCCCTGACGAATATGCCCTCTGGCACGAGCTCCGTGATCTAAGCGGACGCCTGGATACCCGTCAGATTCAGTCAATCCTCGGTTTACTCCAGGCCTTTGCGCCGACGCATTGCTGTTCAAGCGATGGCGATCATGAAAGGAGAGCCACCATGTAAAAAGGGCAAACCTCGCGGCTTGCCCCCATGGGTATTGCTGATACGGCTCTGGACAAGCCAAGTATCAGCATCTCTCCTCCGGGCGTCAAGCCAACTCCCCATCCTTTTCCCGACGCATCAGGCCATTTTTACGGCCTGAGAGAGAAGTTTTTTCCTCATTTCGGGTGAAGGGCACCTCAAAAAACATGAATGCCGGGCTAGCAGGGACTTCTGTTGCCTGGATTTCTGGAGATGCAGATGCTTTCGCGCAAAGTCGTGACCCGCAGCGGTCGCAAGATCAGGGGCCATTTTCCGTCCCTGAAAATGGGGCACATGGTGCCCTGGGAGTCCCTTCTGGAAAGGGATGCCATCCTTCTGTTCGAGTTTTCACCCGGGGTGAGGACATTCCGGGCGCAGCCCGAGGAGATCGGCTACGTGGATCAGGAGACCACGCGACGCTACTACCCCGATTTCGAGATCACCGGAAATAGCGGTCGAGTTATCCATCTGGAAGTTAAACCGGAAGCCATGCTGGCGAGGCCCGATGTTGCCCGGAAACTGCGCGCAGTCGCTGATCACTACCGGCGGCTGGGCTGGGATTATCGGATCTTGACTGAGTGCAGCATCCGCCGGGAACCCCTGCATCAGAATCTTGCCATTCTCGCCCGTTACCAGCGGCGTGATGACTCGGTCGAGCAGGTGCTATCCGACGTCGGGCAGTGGCTGGCCAGTGGCGGGCAGCCTCTGAGTGCGCTTTGCGAGCGGGTCGGATCTCCAGTTGCCTACCGCCTGATCGCCTGGGGTCATGTGCATTGCGACCTGACCTCGCCCCTGACACAGGAGTCTCAAATCAGCATTCCGGAGGAGGGGCATCATGATCAGGTTCTGTTTTAAAAAAGGACTACGTTTTCTGGAGAACCAGACCGTGCGCGAACTTGCACGGCGCCTGGCGACCGGGAAGTTGCAGTTCGAGCGTGATACCGGGGAAATCGAAAACTTCGATGACAGGGAAGTGCTCGCCAAATGGCAGTCAGGTCAGTGGGTGATCGACGAGGGAAGCCTCAGTTCTGCAGCGGACGTCCTCTATCTGGCAACGCCACGTGATCTCGCCACCTATCCTGCACATTGGCAGGCTGTGGCCAGGCGTCGTGAGCGCTATATCCGCTATGTTGACCCGGATAACACGCCTTTCCAGCGGCCAGTGTGGGCAGAAAGGATCCGTGAAGCGGCGACTATCATGAATGATCCGAAGCCTCCCTGCCCATCCAGCGTTCATGCCTGGTGGAAGCGCTACCGCAATACCCGGTCGATCATGACCCTGATCCCGCAGGTGTTCGGTGGAAAGCCGAAGAACATCGATCCACGCTTCCAGATCTTTGAGGAGACGATTGCCGAGTCGTATCTGACGGCCCAGCGGCTCCCAAAAACCGTGATTCACGACACTGTCCGGAAGAGGATTCTGGCGATGAATGCGAATCGCGGGCCGGATGAGCAGATCAAACCGCCTGCTAGAACGACGATTTTCAAGTGGATCGACAATCTCAGGCAGGATGTCGTGGATTCCTCCCGGCTGGGGGCCGAGGCTGCCCGGGTGAAATACCGGATGGTGACCGGAACCTTAAAGGTCGGCGCCATCCTCGAGCGCATCGAAATCGACCATACGCCGCTCGACATCATCGTGATCGACAAAAACACGACGATTCCGCTCGGGCGCCCCTGGATGACGCTGGCGATTGACCGGTATAGCCGGATGATCGTCGGTTTCTATCTGTCGTTCCATGCGCCGTCCAGCTATTCGGTGCTGCAATGCCTGCGCCAGGCGATCCTGCCCAAGGCTGAATGGCTGGCCCGTTTCCCCGACATTCAGGGGGAATGGCCGGCCTGCGGGATCATGGATCTCATCGCTCTCGACAACGGGATGGATCTGCATTCGGAGGCGCTGGAGCGCTCCTGTCAGGAACTCGGCATTCAGCAGCTGTTCTGCCCGGCGGCCCGTCCCCAGTTCAAGGGGGCTGTCGAGCGCTGTTTCCGAACGCTGGCCAAGGGACTGATCCATCGTCTGCCGGGAACGGTGTTCTCCTCCGTCGATGAGCGAGGGGATTATCCGGCTGAAGAGATAGCGGCCATTGATTTTGAAACCCTGACCCATGTCATTACCCGGTGGATCGTTGATATCTACAGCGTGACCTACCATCGCGGTCTGGGGACCACGCCGCTCCTCAAATGGCGGGAGTCAGCCATGCAGCGCGTGATTGAGTTGCCGGCCTACCCGGAACAACTGGCCGTGATCACCGGCATCCCGGCAACCCGAACCCTGTTTCACTACGGCATTGAACTTGAGGGGCTTCACTACAACTCCCGGCAGTTGCAGGAAATGCGGCGGCGGACCGGGGATAACCGCAAGGTTGCCCTGAAGTTCTACGAGGACAGTGTCGAGTATGTGCATGTCTATGATGACCATGCCAGGGAGTACATCCGTGTGCCGGCCATCAACAGCGATTACGCCTCCGGCCTGCCACGAGGGGTGCATAGGCTCGTTCGGGAGCATGCCCGGCGCACGTTTGGTGAGCAGTATTCGATTGCCCAGATAGAAGAGGCCCGGGCAGCCATCGAGGAGAAGATCCGGGCGAGCCTTGATTACAAGAAAATGGCCAGCCGCAAACTCGGGGCCTCTTTGCTCCATACTGATAGCGAGTCCGTACTTCGTAATGAGGATCCGCTGGCTGTTGCCCGCCAGCCGGTGGACTCCATGGTTTGCGAGACCCTTGAGGATCTGCCGGAAGGACTCGATGATGACCTGCCGATGCTGGAGTCCATCGAACTGGGTGCGAGCAGGAGGGGGGCATCATGAATACGCCGCTCGATGTGCTCAGGCAGTATCGCGCGGGAGGGCAGGCGCATGCCTTCGAGGGATTCTCCTTGAGAAAGCACCTGTTTCCGCATCGCCGGTTTGTATCGGCCATCAGCCGGATGGCTGAACAGCATCACTACAGCCGGACCAATGGTGTGAGTACCGGCCTTGTGGTGGTAGGCCCGAGCGGGGTCGGTAAATCAACGCTGCTCGAACATTATCAGGATCGTTTTCCGCGCCTTAGCGAGGCTGGCAGGACACGCATTCCCGTGTTGAGCGTGGGCACGCCAGCCGGCCCCACTGTCAAGAATCTGGCCCAGGCGATCCTGGTGGCGCTGGGGGATCCTGCAGCCCATCGGGGTTCGGCCGAGGAGAAAACCCAGCGGATCCACCTGTTTCTCGGTGGCTGCCAGGTGGAGGTCCTGGTTCTCGATGACTTCCAGCATTTCTTCTATGCCCAGACCCTCAAGGATTTCCGGCACATTTCCGATTGGCTGAAGGGCCTGATGGATGCGACCCGGGTAGCACTCGTTCTTGCCGGCCTGCCGGAGTGTGAGAATGTGGTGCGGGCCAATCCCCAGTTATGGCGCCGGTTCAGTTCCCGGATCACGTATTCGGCGTTCGAGTTGAACGACGCCGAGGATTTTGCGGAGTTCCGGTCGGTTCTTCGCGGATTCCAGGAGCGTCTGCCATTGCCAGTCGTGACTCCCCTTTATGAGGCGAATCTGGCCCGTCGTTTCTGGTTTGGGAGCGATGGCCGGCTGGATTTCGTGAGAAAAGTTCTGGAAGGGGCGGTTTCCGTTGCCGGCGCGACCGGCTTTGATACGCTGGATTTGCCTCTGTATGCCCGGGCATTCCGGGAAACCGTATGGGCCGATGTCACCGAGCGCCTGAATCCGTTTTCGCCGAATGCCGTTCAGCGCTCCCTGGTCAAGGCCAGGGAGCCGTTTGAAGAGGGTGGTAATTCCACGCTGATCGGTTCTCCGGTCGCCAAGCGGCTGGGCCTCATCCATGAAATGAGGAGGATTGCTCATGTCTAACCTGCCATCCCTCCTGTTTCATCCTCATCCCGGATCAATGGAAGGCCCGCAGGGCTATCTCCTGCGTCTTGCTGCCGAGAATCATCTGCTTTTGTACGATATTGGCCGACTGAACATCCATTTCGAAGCAGAAAACCTGCAAAGACATGGTTTGATGCCTGATCCGAGGGTCGAGCCGGAGCTATCTGCGCGTATTCGCCGGACTTCTGCCCTCTGGAATACGGAAAAGGGCTTATGGAACCACCGATTTTCCAGATTCTGTCCGGAATGTCTGGCTGCCGAGCCCGTTTGGCACGCAGACTGGGAGCTTTATTTTCAGGATGCCTGTCCGGAACATCGGGTTTGGCTGGTGGATCACTGTTCGTCCTGCCAGCAACCGGTTTCATGGCACCGGAAATCGATTATCCGTTGTGACTGTGGCGCCGATCTGCGCCGGGAGGTTGCGGCAGCCTGCCCGGAGGATGTTGTCAGGATGGCCGAGATTCTGAGGGCGAAGTTGTTTGGCCAGCCTGCCGAGAATGTCCCGTTGCCTTTGAAGGTCTTGAGTCTTGGCCAGATGCAGCAGTTGATCCGGTTTTTCGGGGCCGGCACGGTCAATACGGAAGGCAGGCATCCACTCAAGATTCCCGATTCGGGCGCCATGAAGATCTCCTGGGCAGTCACCTCGGCCGCCGCAGCAATCCTGATGGACTGGCCTGCGGCATTCCACCAGATCCTTGACCAGTTGCAGTCGAAGGTCGTGGATGCAGAGGGCCATGCCCTGAAAACAACCTTCGGCTGGGTTTATCAGTATCTGTTCCGGGGGCTCAAGGGCAACGGGTTCGACGTCATTCGGGATGAGTTTGGGGAGTGGGTCAGTACGCGCTGGAAAGGTGGGGTGGCAAAACGCAACCGCAGGCTGGCCACCATGATGATGAACCGGGCTGTCTGGATTCCGGCCAAGATTGCCCGCGATGAACTGGGTATCTCGCAGCCACGGCTGGAACGCCTGATCCGTGAAGGTGTGCTCGACAGCGAGTCTTTCGTCAGTGATAGCGGCCGGAAGTTCTGCATGGTGCGTCGCGATCAACTGGTCCAGGCAAAGGAAAAGCTGTCCGGTGGAATGGATATGCTTTCGGCCGCAGAACTACTTGGGTTTTCTAGGCGGCGCATGCGCAGCATGTTGAAGCTGCTGTTTCCGAATGCGTCGAAATCGTCGGATTTGCCAGGTAGTGTCTGGTTTGTGCCGCGTTCCGACGTCGAAGCGGTGCTGGCGCTTACCGAAGACCTCCCGGTTGTGAGTATTCCGGATGAGGGATGCGTATCGGTCAGTCACATCCTGCGGTACTGGACCTGGCGGAGTCTCGATATCGTGGCGGCAATAGAGTCCGCCATGGCGAAAGAACTGCGGCCGGTAGCCCGGATCGATACGGCCAGAGGTGTAGCCAGCCTGGTATTTGAGGAAGCGGCACTCAAACACTGGTTTGAGTCGAACGCCAGAGGTGTCGGGCAATGGCTGACTTGCCCCCAGTTTGCCATCGAGTATTCGCTGTCCCAGCAGGTGGCCTATGAACTCGTGACCTTTGATTTCATCAAGGCAGAGCGCTTGCCGAATATGCGCCATGGCGGCTGGTGGCTTAGCCGGAAAGCGATAGAAGCGTTTTTTCGAGACTATGTCTTTGCGAGTGAGATTGGCGCTCGCATAGGCGTGATGTCCATCGTGGCCAGGAAGCGACTGGAGGAGCAGTCGATCATGCCGGTTTCTGGTCCCGGCGTGGATGGTGCGAAAAAGCTGCTTTACCGTCGAACGCCGGAGCTCGAATCGTTCATATTAGAATCAGGCCAGTCCCAAGATTTTGTACTGACGCCGACAGGCAGTGCTGTGCGAAAAGTAGGGAAATCCGAAAAAAGACTCCTGGCTGATGACCGAGGTCCATTTCACAGCTAGATAGTCATTGATTTTGTTGAGTTCGGGTTTTCAGCGGAAACCGGAACCTACAGTAACTTCGGTTCATAGTGAAAAGGCTCCCGACGGAGCCTTTTCTATTTTTAGGAGCAAATATTTATGCGAGTAATCGTCCAAAGGGTGAAGGTGGCCTCGGTTACGGTTGATGCACAA